>JBGTRS010000325.1:0-5467 GCA_041940665.1 Pyrinomonadaceae bacterium
CGCAGGGCCTTGCCGGTGCTTCGCAAGGCATTGCCACGGCCCGGCGGGACAATGGTGCCCGGTCAAAGCGACGTGACGAAGCCATTATCGAGGTTTTGGCAGGTCAGAGTCGCGCTAGCCATGTCGCGATCGGCGGCACGGCGACCGGCAAGGTCTTTTTATCGGGCAATTTATCGAGTATCAACGACAATGGCGAACGGGTTTTCTCAACGGAAAATTTGAGCGGAACGGGACAATTTACACAGTTCGAACTGCAGATTGACGACACGCCTTTGATCGCCACGAATCCGATCAATGTCCGGTTCAATGCCAATGCGGTCGAACTCGTCGAACCGGCGACATTTTCCGGCGGCGGTTCAAACGTCGTCGTCAGCGGTACGAAGGCTATAACCGACAATGCCGTCAATAATCTTTCGATCAACGGAAAGGTCAATCTGAGACTTCTCAACGGACTTTCGGAAAACGTATTTTTCAGCGGTCTGGCCGAAGTTGCCGTGCGTCTGACGGGATCGAACAAAACGGCGCGTTTGAACGGAACGGGACAACTGCAGAACGGTTCGGTTTCGACCTTCGTCGGTTCGGAACGTATCACGTTCGAACGTCTGAGAGGCAACGTTCTTTTTACGACAAATCAGGTACAGGTTGAACAGGTGACGGGTTTCCTGGGCGGCGGACGGGTGACGGCATCGGGCGGAGCTTTGCTGGGCGAGAATCTTCAGTTAGACCGGTTCCGTTTTGAAGTCCGCGGCACCAACATCACGGCACCGCTTCCAAAGGACTTTATTACAACCGGAAACGCCGATGTCGAGATCAGCGGCCGCCGGACGAACGGCGAACTGAGCACATTCGTTTCCGGGACACTGCTGATGCGGCGGAGCGTCTATCGCAAGGACATTGATCTGGCGGACATTTTGAGCGGCAGAACCGACCGTTCGCTGACGACCGGTTCGGGCGATTCGTCGTTTTTCGGCACGACCAATCTGGACATCCGCATCATCGGCCGCAACGCCCTCGTCGTCCGCAACAATCTGGCCGATCTGACCGCTTCGGCCGACCTGCGGGTGACGGGCGATGTTGACTTTCCGCAGATCTCCGGCCGGATCACGGCCGACAGCGGAACGCTCTTTTTCCGTGACAACCGCTATGAGGTCCAACGCGGCGTTTTGACATTTCCGCCGAACACGGCCGGGATCGAACCCGTCATCAATCTCCAGGCCGAAACCGACATCAGAGGTTATCAGATATTCTTAAACTTAAACGGAAGTCTGACCGATTCCGAAAGTTTGAGCGTCGTTCTGCGTTCGAATCCGGCTTTGCCGCAGGATGATGTCGTTTCGCTGATCACGACCGGAAATTTAGCGGATTCGGATTCGGGCTTATTCGCTCAGGGCGGTTTCAATACGGCGGCGGAAATTTTGACGGACGAGATCATCAACCGGCCGCTTTCGAGGGCGACCGATAAATTGTTCGGCTTAAATAGGTTTGAACTCGACCCGATCGTTTCGGGCAGTCGCGGCAATCCGACCGCCCGTCTGACCGTCGGCCGGCAGATCAATAAAAATCTTCTGATCACCTATTCGACCAATCTGTCGGAAGACCAGAATCAGATTCTGGCGTTGGAATACCGCGTTTCCAATCGTCTGTCGTTCGTTGCTCAATATGAACAGCGGTCGCTTTCGAACGTGACGCAAAATCGTAATAATTTTAGTTTTGAAGTTCGGCTGAGAAAGAGGTTTTAGGGGAAGAAATTTGAAGCAAGAACACAAGGGAAGACAACTGGAAAACGCCTTACAAAGCAGTCGGGAAATGAGTCTGAAAACATTTCCCGCTTGGTTTGTGCTGTTTTTGTTTCTGTGTTTTTCTGTTTTTGTTTCGGAGATTGCGGCTCAAAACGAATTTGAAGACCGCATCATTGCCCGCGTTGACATCGCTTTTGAAGGAGCCGATACGGATATTTCCGCCTCGAACCAGTTCCGCTCGATCGCCGAAAACGAGGTCGGCGATATTTATTCGACCGTCAGCATCCGCAACGCTCTGCAGAAACTTTACGATACGAACCGGATCGCTTCGGCCCGGGTGGAAGCCGAAAATTTCGGGGCGAATCAGGTGATCTTGAGGTTTGTCGTCAAACGCAAAACGGTGGCGAAAAGAATCAATGTCCGGGTCGGCGAGTTTACGGGCGAGTCTGTCACCGAACAGGAATTGCTTCTGCGTCTGAATTTGTCGGCTTCGGGAAGCACCATCACCGAAAGAATTCTTCAGCAGAACGCCAACGCCATTCTGACTTATTTGCGTGACCGCGGATTTTTTGAAGCGGAAGTTACATACACCCAGCAACCGCTCGAAAACGAGACGGAAGTAAATGTAACCTTTAATGTTTTACCGAATGAGCAGGCAAAGGTTGATGAATTCGTTCTTGACATCGAAAAATTCGATAAAACGGAAGTACTCCAAAAGATCAAACTCCAAAAGGGCGAATTTTTCACCCGCTCAAAATTAAATGATGATGTCGAAAGAATCCGGCTGGCTTTGCAGGACGCGAACTTTCTGGCTCCGCGTCTGAACGAACCGCGGGTTATTTACGATAGCGACACGAACACGGTGGACATCGAACTGCAGGGCGAAGTCGGGCCGACCGTCAAGGTCGAAGTTGATGCCGGCAGGGAAAAAGTCGGTGACGGCACACAGACGAGATTACTGCCGATAAGACGCGAGGGAACGCTCGATTATTCGGCGATCGTCGAAGGCGACAGAAGACTCGAAAATTACTTTCAGGAAAAAGGCTATTTCTTTGCCGAAGCGACGCCGGTCTGTTCGGTCGAGCCGAAATTTACGGAAGAAGAAGCGAGCGAAACCGAAAACGAAACGGAAGTTCTCTGCACGGCTTTGAGCGGAGCGGAACTGACCGACCGGATAGTTACGGTTCGTTACGAGGTTAATCTAAACCGTCGTCTGAAGTTGGAAGATCTGCGGATCGAAGGCACGGACAAACTGACGATCGAAGACGTTCGGAGCATTCTCGAATCGCAGGAAGCCAATATCTTCGGCTTCATTCCGTTTTTCGGCTACGGACGCGGCTACACGAGTTTAGAACTTCTCCAGCAAGACCGCCTGACGATTCTTTCGCTGATGCGTGAACTCGGCTACCGCAATGCTCAGGTCGCCATCCGGCAAGGTGTCTCGCTCGACGGTGAAAGCCTGATCGTTACATTCCTTGTCCGCGAAGGAATTCCGACTAAGATCGACAGTATCGAGATCAACGGCAACACGAGTTTTTCCGATGCGACCTTGCAGACGGAACTTCCCGATCTCGTCGGCAAAAATTTCTCAAGGGCAAGGGCCAGAAACAGCGTCAGAAAACTTTCGCAGTTTTATGCCAACGCCGGTTATTACGATGCCAAAGTCAGTTTCGAGATCGAAGAGATTCCCGACGAGGAAAACGCCGAATTCGACAAGGTAAAACTGATCTTCAATCTCGAAAACGAAGGGCAGAAGGTTTTCGTCAACCGCGTTCTGATCAACGGCAATGAAGACACTAAACGTGAAGCGATTCTCAAAGCGATTGACCTGAAACCCGACAAGGTCTTGCGGCAGAGCGATATTTTCTCGAGCGAACAGACGCTCTATTCGACCGATGCTTTCAACACGGTCGAGATCAAACCCGAACCGGCCGGCGAAACGCCCGACGGACTGAGCCGTCTGTCGGACGTCATCGTCAACGTCACGGAAAAACCGCCCCGTTTGATAACCTACGGCGGCGGGTTTTCAACCGATGTCGGCTTGAGCGGATTTTTTGACATCCGCCATTTTAACCTGTTCGGCAAACTCCAACAGGGCGGTGCTTTAGTGCGGGTTTCGCAACGCCAGCAACTCGTCCAAGTTGATTTTATCAACCCGCGTTTTATTCCCGACGGCAAGGATCAGCGAGGCAATCAGCAGTTTGCCCCGCTCCGGTTTACGGCTCAATATCAACGCGATTCGACCGTCACGAGATTTTTCCGCTCGACCTTCGATCAAGGCACCTTCGGCATCGTTCAGAGAGTTGACGAGAACGGTAATCCGATTGACGAATTCGGCAACGACGCCGGCGACCCGACGCTCAACCGTTTTACTCTGACCGCCGAAACGAACCGGACGATCAGCCGCAAGGATCGGACGATCCTGTTCGTCAAATACCGGTTTGAAGATGTTCGGCTCTTTAATTTTGAAAGTCTGCTCATCAAGGAATTGCTTCGTCCCGACGCAAAAATTCGCATCTCCGGCTTCGGGGCTACCTTTGTCCGCGACACGCGGAAAAATTGTGCGATCAAATATACTTTGATCGAGATCATCGAACGGGGTGAGGCGGGCGAACCATGCCGCTACAGTGCGGGCGACCCGACCGACGGCGATTATCTGACGGCGGAATATAATTTTTCCGCTCCGCTCCTCGGTGCCAACATCGGTTTCAACAAATTGCAGATCAGCTACAACCGCTACTACACGGTCAAACCTCTGCGGAACACGACCTTTGCCGCCCGCGGAATTTTGGGAATGGCCAAGGTTTTCTCCGGCGACGATCGTTTTGACGGAACGCAGTTTCCGGGGTTACGGGGAAGTCTGCCGATCAGCGAAAGATTTTTCGCGGGCGGTTCGACGACGCTTCGCGGTTTTGAATTCGAGCAGGCCGGTCCCCGCATCGTCGTCGTTCCCGAAGGAATTTTCCGCAATCGGCAGGGCGAGGAGGTTTTCCTAAGTCCCTTCTCGATTCCGTTCGGCGGCAATGCCTTGGCGGTCGTCAATCTCGAAGCGAGAGTTCCGTTTACGGAAGCGATCCGCGTCGTTCCGTTCTATGACGGCGGTAACGTCTTTAACCGCGTCAGCGATATCTTCAACCCGACCGATGCCGACCCGAGCGACGTTTTCCAAACAAATCTCCGCTCGGTCTGGACACACACGGTCGGTCTCGGTTTCCGCATCAAAACGCCGATCGGCGGCGAATTTGCCGTTGATTACGGCTATCTGCTCAATCCGCCGCAGTTCACGATTCCGCAACCCGTTCCGCCCAACGCCACCTTACGCCTGCATCAGGGGCAAATCCATTTCCGCTTCTCGCAAGCGTTTTAATCTCTCCAATGATTTTTTGGGTAAAACGGTATTTCGCGTATAATCAGACGGAAAAATCTGTGCTATCTTTTTTTAGAATTCCGCATCAAAGGGACGGTAAAATAGTTAAGGATTATTTATGAAAAAATTTACAGCGATCGCATTTTGTTTGTTTTTATTCATCGTTTCGGTCAATGCCCAGGAAAAACCGGCTGATAAAACCGAACCGGAAACAACGAACCCGAAACCCGCCCAGAAAACCAATCAGCGGCCGGCCGAACGGGAAGAGAAAAAAGAGCCGTTCGATGAGGCGGATGTCAAAACGATGGCTTCAAAATGCGTGCAGTTCGAAACGGGCAAAGGAAATATCAAGATCGAGGTG
>JBGTRS010000325.1:5477-5696 GCA_041940665.1 Pyrinomonadaceae bacterium
CAGGGCGGAAATCTCTGGACGAGCGAAAAATTAACCGACGATCTCAAATGGCGGGCGGCCGAGACACTTCCCGACGAGCCGAGCGAGATCCGCCACGAAAAAGGCATTCTCTCGATGGCCCGCGGCGAAGAACCGAACACGGCCTCGACAAACTTTTTTATTTTGCTGACAACGGCAAGTTATTTAGATAACAAATTTGCGGCGTTCGGACGGGTTACC
>JBGTRS010000326.1:0-3918 GCA_041940665.1 Pyrinomonadaceae bacterium
TCTTTCCCTTTCTCCTCTTCTGCAAACTGTTCCTGCACGACAGCATTTAAGATCTCCAGCACTTTCGGGGCGATCTTTTGATAAACCGCCGATTTTTCCGCCGCGTGAATTGATTCGAATTTCAGCAGTTCCGGGAAATACCGATTCAGATCGTGTTCTAAAACTTCCGGATTTGTTTTTATTTTGACCTTCATAGAAAGAATTTAGGATACCGTTTGAAATAAAAAAAAGGCAAAACCGATAAATCAATTTTGCTTTTTCCATTTACAAATTTTTACTCTACTTTATGTTTCCCAACGCATTTTTACATCGGGAATTTTTTCGTCCGGAGCGATTCCTTTTTCGATTATCGTAAAGCCGTGTTTCTCGTAAAATCTGATCGCCTTTTCGTTACAGGCGAAGGTGTAGAGCTCCAGAAAATCGGGATAGATCTTTTTTGATTCGGCGATCCAGAAACTTCCCAACCCCTTGTTTTGAAATTCTTCGAGAACATATAGCTGGTCGATAAAATTTTCTTCAAGAGCGAGAAAACCGACGACCTTTCCATCAAATTTCGCCGTCCAAACATAAGAATTCTGCAGAATATGTTCGCGTAAGATCAGAAAAAAACGTTCCGTTTCGTGAAATTTCTGGTCAAAATGCGGATAGGTTTGAACATAAACCTTTCTGAAAAGTTCGGCAAGACTTCCAAAATCGGTTTCGCTGTATTTGTTTATCCTTAATCCTTTGAATTCATCAGTCATCATAACGCTCTTTGGCCGGAGCGATCTGCAAGAAATCGTTGGTGATCCGCTCGCGGTAATTGCCGAGCAATTCCTCGAGTTGGCTTTTTTCCTTGGTGCGAAAGATCAAACCGACGTGCTTCGGCTTATCCACCCGATAGACGATCTCTTCATCCGTGTAATGCGATGTGTCGGGATGTTCCTGATTGGCGAGAGCGAGAGCGATGCCGGCATATTCATCGCGCAAGTCCGGCGTTTGATACGGATTATCTTCCGTCGCGGTTTCGAGTTTGCCCCATTCCCGCCAGAGATTGAAACCGCAGGCGTGTTCGTGGACATTGGCGATATAGGCACCGCCGACGCGGGCGGCGACTTCAACCAGATAAAATTTTCCGTCTTCATCCGATTTCAGGAATTCGGCGTGAGCGACCCCTTTTGTATGATTATATGCTTTGAGAAGTTTTTTGTTGATCTTTTCAAGTTCCTTGCGTTCTTTGGATTTGTATTCGACCGTCGAGGTCGTAAAAACGCCGCCGCCGTGCGTCACCTTAAAAGGCGTGGTGCCGTATTCGTTGATGCCGCAAGCGAGGATTTTGCCGTCATTTATAACGGAATCAACATGATAAACCTTGCCTTCGATAAATCTTTCGATCTGATATTTCGATGGATGATCCCGCCAGGTGTTGCGTGCATCGAGTTCGGTCAAGACATTCCAAACCTGTTCCGCCGTTTCGCATTTTCTGATGCCGAACGCGGAAACTTCCGTTCGCGGTTTGATAATCCACGGTGCCGGAACTCTTTCGAGATACTCAGTGATATCCTTTGGATTGAAAACACCGACAAATTCGGGACAATCTACGCCGTTTGAAGAAGCGATCGAACGCATCGTCAGTTTGTCGCGGAACCGCAAAGCGTGCGAACGGCTCAAACCTTTAAAGATCTGCAGATACTCTCTCGCCCGGGCCGCCGGCAGAACGTCGAATTCATCGAGTCCGACGACGTGGTGAACGGGCTGTTTGGCGGCCTGATTGACAATCGCCTGCAAATATTCCTCTTCTCTCGCCTCTTTCGGAACGGTGATCATTTCATTCAAACTCGTCCAGGACCAATTTGAATCTTTGATGTCTTCGCGGGTGACCAGCGTGACGTGCCAGCCCGCCTTTTGGGCTTCTTCGATAAATTCATTTCCCTTGAATTCGCTGGCGATACAAATAATGTGGTTTCTCATAAGATTCGTAATTTGTAATACGTGATTCGTGATTCGTTTTTTGAACTACTATTATTACAAACGAATTGCCTATTACGAATTACGTATTGCGTAACTTTGTATTATCGTAAAAGAATGGCACAATTTAACTGTAAAAACAATATAGCTGTTTGTTTCGTTATAGTCATTAAGACTATTTTTAATTATTGATTTCGCAATCATTTTCGGAGTTGAAAAATGGATGGTATTTTAACGGGAAATTTTCTCGGACATTTAATAATTTTTCTTGTAAACCTGTCGCTGGCAATATCCGTTCACGAAGCGGCACACGCTTGGACTTCGCATCGCTGGGGCGACGATACGGCGTATATGCTCGGTCGCGTAACGCTCAATCCGGTTTCGCACACAGATATTATCGGAACGCTTGTCATTCCGATCACGGCTTTTATTTTCGGTGCCATTGGTGGAGCATTAGGACAGATTCCGCTGATCGGCTGGGGCAAACCGACACCCGTCAATCCGCGAAAATGGACGGATTATAAAAAAGGTAATTTTTGGGTTTCGATCGCTGGAGTTCTGGCAAATTTCACCTTACTCATAATCGGAATAGTTCTCGCCAAAATTCTTATGATGAACGGTTTTCAACCCGTAGATTTCTTCGGGAGCAGAACCGTGCCGCCGAGTTCAAATCCATTGGTGATTTTTGTCAGCCAATTGATGCTTTTGAATTTATCTTTGGGAATCTTTAACTTATTGCCGATTCCGCCGCTTGATGGCGGTAAAATTCTTTCAAATTTTGTTCCTGATAGTTGGAAACCGATTCTTGATTTGATCGAACAGTTCGGTTTTATGCTGCTTCTTCTGCTTGTTTTTATGGGAGTATTTCGGATGATTATCGCTCCATTCTTACTTGCTCTTTTTGCAGTAATAAACGCAATCGGATGAACAACAGAACGCCGTCATATTGACGGCAATGAGTGCTGAAAAGCACGAAAATAAACAGGACAAACATTACAGATAAGATCAAACTTTAAAGATAATTAACTTCTTTCCAACGCTCAGACGTTGGTTGCCGGCAAGATGCCGGCGTTCCATTTTTTTATGAAAAAACGAATCTTCAGCGGAGCTCAGCCGACCGGCGAACTTCACATCGGAAACTATCTCGGGGCGTTGAAAAACTGGGTTAAATTGCAGGATGAATACGAAAATTTCTTCTGTATCGTCAATCTTCACGCGATAACTCTGCCGCAAGACCCGAAAGTTCTGCGTCGCAAAACTTTGGATCTGGCCAGAATCTATCTCGCGGCGGGTATTGACCCCGAAAAATCAACCGTTTTTATCCAATCCGAGGTTTCCGAGCACGCCGAACTCGCCTGGGTTTTAAATTGCATCGCCCGGATGGGCGAACTCGAACGGATGACGCAGTTTAAGGATAAATCGAAAGGAAGTGCGGAACGTGCCAGCGTCGGGCTTTTTGATTATCCCGTTCTGATGGTTTCCGATATTCTGCTCTATCAAACCGATCTCGTTCCCGTCGGGCAGGATCAAAAACAGCATCTCGAATTAACCCGCGATCTGGCCGAAAGATTTAACCGCGATTTCGGCGAAACTTTCGTCATTCCCGAAGCCTATATTCCGCCCGTCGGGGCAAAGATTTTATCCTTAAAAGACCCGTCAAAAAAGATGTCGAAATCGGACGAAAACTTAAACGCTTCGATCTTTTTGCTCGATGATGCCGATACAATCCGGAGCAAGATCAAAAAAGCCGTGACCGATTCGGGAACGGACATAACCTTCAACGAATCGCGTCCGGCGATCACCAATCTTTTGACGATCTATCAATTGATGACCGATAAAGACGCGAAGACGTGCGAAGAATATTTTGAAGGTAAAGGCTACGGCGATTTTAAAAAAGAACTGGCCGAAACGGTCGTCGAATATATGCGACCGTTCCAACAGAAAGTTAAAGAATACGACGATGCAGAATTA
>JBGTRS010000326.1:3928-5677 GCA_041940665.1 Pyrinomonadaceae bacterium
TCTAATTAAAAGTTAATCGTAGAAATCACAACCATGTTAATCCGCTCCCTATTTTTCATTTTCTGCATTTTATACTTAATTTACCTCATTTAATTTTACGGATTTATTTTAACCAAAACTCGATAAAAACTAATGATTTTTATGAAAAAATGGGAATTAACTAATCTTTGCCTCCAAAACGATCTGTGCCGCCATTTTTGATTCTTCGGTTTTTCCCGATACGGGAGCGAATCTGAATTTTGTTTTTGTTTCGCCGATCTTCAAAAAGACTTTGAAGATCGGATGTTTTTTCCAGACCTTTGATGATTCGGTGTCGAGTTTGATACGGCTGACACTGTTGGTCGAGGTTTCAAAGGTGTGGATGTTGTCGTCGGATTCGAAACGAATGCTTTCCGGCGAAATGTAGAGCGACCCCGTACAGCGTTTTTCAAAGTCATCGCCGTCATCGTGATAAACGCGAAAAACGGCACTGCCGCCTTTCGTGACCGATTCACGCATATATTTTTTGGCTTGCGGAAGATTTTTCAAACCGTAAAGATTGACAAAACCGAGCATTTGATAGGCCGCCGATTCTTCGGGTCGAATTTTGGCGGCGGCTTGCAGGAATTGTACCGCCCCGCGCGGATTGTTTTTGTCCTTATAAACAAAAATCGCCTGGTCAATCAGATCATCATAATCTTCCTCGGTTGCAATTCCCTCTTTTTCTTCAAGCGGCAAACGAAGATTTTCATCAATCGCTTGAATAACTTCCGGTCTTGCTCCGGCTTCGACGAGAGCCTCTCTGATCTTCGGCGTTAGAGCGAAATTCACACCGTTCGATCTGATGATGGTCACGATGTCGCGGGTTTGCAGTTGCTTTGAGCGTAAGGCTTTGATAAGCCGATCCTTTTTGACGGGAGAACCTTTGTATTCCTGTGCGTATAGAATGCTTCCGAAAAGCAACAGCAAAACAAAACCCGCCGTTAATTTTTTAAAAGTTTTGAATCCAAAACTTTTAGTCCCCTGATTCTTCATTCTCTTTCCTCAAATAAAAACTTTGAACAAAAGTTTTAAAAAAACTAAGCTCCCGTCAAAATTCTTTCGGCCCGGCGGAGTCTTTCCGCTCTCGTTTCAGTCTGCGACGGCGGAGTCTTTTTCCTGATAACAGTCCGCGACGGGGCGGGTTTTGAGCGTATTTGAACAGGCTTTGATTTCCTCAAAACTTTTGCCTTTTGCGGCTTGTGAATGTCCTCCGTCTCCGCTTCGGAAGCGGTTTCGTCTTCTACAATTTCAGTTTCTTGTTCGGATTCGGTTTCGACCGCATTTTCAACGACCGGTTTTGGCAAATCCTTATATCTTTCGAACGGCACGGCTCTTGTAACATCCTGAATAGTTTGAAGATTTTCGTTCTGAATAAATGAAAACTGAAAGACAAAATGGAGAACAAGCACGGCTAAAATGCCGCCGCCTATAATGATTTTACGATTTTTTACTGCTTTTATAATCATAATGCATCCCCGATGATCTTGCAGAAAATTTGTCATCCATTTTTTATTATTTAGAAATTATTAGTTACCCATTCCAACAGCGATATCCCGTGATGAGTCAATATATGACTCTCCTCCGCCTCGTTTAGCCAATTCTTCGATTTCCGCATTCTTTTCTCTTCTTGATTTTGCAACTGTCTGTAAATAAAGGTTATAATTTTCTATAAATAAATTTAAATTTAATTATTAAATAATGGATGGGGTTTCATTCAATAGGGGTTTT
>JBGTRS010000327.1:0-5668 GCA_041940665.1 Pyrinomonadaceae bacterium
TACCGCAAAGAAAAGAACGGGCAGAGAGATTTTTTACATTCTCTCTGCCCGTTCTTTTTTCCTGAATTTTTCCTTTACCAATTGATACTTCCCTCTTTTGAAGTATCAATCTCGGCAATGTCTGTACCTTCATCAAAGAAAAATATCTTCATCTGATCGAACAAAAATTCGTGAGCATCGGGGTTCGATAGATCTAAACCGAAATGGTTGATAACCTGTTTTTGTTTTTCGAGCCATTCCGCCCAACACTCTCCGCAAATTTCCGTGCCGATCTTCTCGCCCAATTCCGTCGGGATCGGTGCGTAACCGAGCGGTTCATTTTTTCGTCCGCATCTTTCGCATTCAAATTTATCTTTTCCGAATAAAGCCATATCTTATTCCTCTTATTTTCGATTTTAGATTTGCGATTGGCGATTGGCAAGTTACCATGTTTGTTTAATCAAATCTAACTTGCTTTTCTAATCGCACTGATGACTTCTTCATCCGAGGGGCGAAAAACACTCAGACTTTGAACCTGATGATGAGCGATGTTCCCGTCCTTGTCAATGACGACAACGGCCCTTGCCGATCTGCCCGGAAGCCACGAGCTGACATCGTATTTTTTGATTACTTCGCCTGACTCATCCGCCAAAAGTTTGAATGGAAAATTATATTTTCCGGCAAAATCTTTATGCGACGCGACCGAGTCAGTCGAAATCCCGATTATTTCCGCACCTGTTTTCTTGTATTCATCCCAGTTATCCCGAACCGAGCAGAGTTGCTTCGTTCAGACAGGCGTATCATCGCCGGGATAAAATAGAATACAAATCACTTTGCCGAGATTTTCCGAAAGTGTCCAGGTATTTCCCTCACCGTCTTTCAACGTAAAATCCGGTGCTTTTTCGCCGCTATTCATAATTTTTGATTTTAACCCTTAGAATTTTTTACCGCAATGATCTCCGCCGCAATCGAAACGGCGATCTCTTCAGGCGTTCGAGAATTGATCGGCAAACCGATCGGTGTATGAATTTTATTTAATCGTGTTCGGTCAAAACCTTCCTTTTCCAGAGTCCGCCAGAGCGTTTTCATTTTCGCTTGGCTTCCCAGAACACCGAAGTATTTGAAATTCCTGTCAAACAATTTTCGAACAACGATCTCATCATATACGAACCCGATCGTCATCACGACGACAAAATGATTTTTGCCGGAAGAAATATACTCATCAATTTTATCGTAAGATTCAATAATGTGTTTTTCGTGAACGAATTCGTTTTTTGCAAGCGTGTTGAGGTCGGGACGATCATCGAAAAGCGAGATGTAAAAATCCATCTTCGCCATCAATTCCGACAAAGCCAAAGCACAATGACCGCCGCCAACGATAAAAAGTTTGTTCTTAAACCCGAGTTTTTCTTCGTAGAGGAATTCGTGGTTCGTGATTCGTAATTCGTAATTCGTAATTCGTGGTTGGAAATCTGTAATCTGTAATCTGTAATTTGTAATTCGGAGAGTTTTTTCGTGCTGGTTTTTGAGGGCGGAAATTATTTCATTGACTATTTCCAGATCGTCCGCCGATAATTCCTTGCAAATAACGGTCTGCTTGCCCGAACAGATCATCCCGCTGGAATTTTCGGCATTTTTGCGATGAACCTGCTTGATGATTTCGGATTTCGGATTTTGGATTTCGGATTTATTTTTTGATTTTGATCTTTTAATTTTTAATTTGGCTTTTTCCACAAGCCGCGTTTCCATCACACCGCCGCCGATGCTTCCCCTTAGTTCATCTTCGGCGACGGCCATCTTAAAACCCTGTCGGCCGGGCGAACTTCCCGAACTTTCCGCCACGACAAGCAGGATCACGCATTTTTTTCTCTGCAGATGTTCGGCGATGAACTGCCATAGTTCAAAATCTTTTTTCATCGTGGCTTTTTTTAAAAAAACAGAATGAACTACCCCGTTTCTTTTTGACCGAGGATAGTTCATTGAAATTACAAAACAAAATTAAAGAAAAAAACTCCGAATCGGATTCAGAGTCTTTGTTCATTATTAACCGAAAGCCTTTTATTTACCTTCGATTTCTTCGAGCAGTCGTTTGGCTAATTTTGTATCGAGTTCCTGCAAAAGCGTGTATTGTTTGCGGGCCGCGATTTTGTTTCCGTCCTTATTGTAAACGTAGCCTAAATTATAGCGGACTCTGGCAAAACGCGGGGCGATCTCCAGACATCGCTCATAGGCATCAATCGCTTTTTTATAATTTTCGGTGGCAAAATAAGCGTTCCCCAAAAGATAAAAACCGTCCGAATACTCGGGATTGTTCTGAGTAAATCTGATTAAGCCGTCAACGGATTTTTCATAATGCGACCTCGAAAGTTTATCGTTATCGAGATAAAAATACGCCCGACCGAGATAATAATTCGTTTCGCCGTCGTTCGGTTCGAAGTTCAAGGCTTTTTTGCACTGACTGATGGCATTATTGAAGGATTTATTGGCCAGATTATACGCTTCTTTGCTGTAAAAGAACTCGCCCTCGTCATTATAGGCACGGCATAGATTCGTATAGGCCATATATTGATCCGAAGCTATTTCGACGGATCTTTTTCCGGCGGCGATCGCTTCTTCGCGTTTTCCGGCGAGAGAATAATACCAGGTCAATGCAATATGCAGATTCGGATCGTTCGGACGCAAACTCAAGCCTCTTTTGGTAATCGCGATCGCCTCGTTAAAGCGATTCAAATTGCGGTAAATATCGGCTAAACCGAGAAGTGATTGATAGAGATTTTGTTCGGTATCAACATTTGCCCGGTTGGTGCTGATGTCTCGTTCATAGGCATTGATGGCGTTCTCGAAAGCCTGGGCGGCACGCTGATATTGCCTTTCCTTCTGCAACGCATCGGCGAACAAAAACCACGCATTGCCCGAAAACTCGGTTCCGCGTTTTAAGGCCGTATCGGCTGAATTTCCCTGTTTGGCTGTATCTCCGATGCCGCTGTAACCGACCGCCAGATAATAATGAACATTCGGATCCCGCGTGCCTTGCTGAACGGATTGTTCCAAATAATTAATGCCTTCCTGATATTCCCGGTTGGCAAGATACATTCTGCCTAAAAAGCCCGTGTAATAAGCATTGTTCGGTTCAAATCCGATGACTTTTTGAGCATCCTGTAAAGCCGCCCGAAAATCTCCTTTGGCCGCCAGTACTTCCATTCGAACGGTATAAACTTTTTCCGGCTCGGTTCCCTGTTCCAGAGCCATATTCAGTTCGCTTATCGCCAGATCGAACTGACCTTGCTTGTAATGCGAATTTCCCTTGAAAAATCTCGCCTGGGGGAAATAGGGGGAAATGCTCAGGGCCTCGGCATATTTGACGATCGCTTCGGAATATCTCCCCTGATTGTAAAGCTGACCGGCTTCGGTAGCCAATTTTCGTGCTTTTTTATTCGGCTTTCTTTGAGCAAAGGTTTCCGCCGATAAAGCAAGTATGAAAGTTGAAATCAAAATAAAAGTAAATGTTTTTACAAAAATCTTTTTATACATATCCATTTCTCCAAGACCATTATAAAACTCCTGCATCTTTCTTTTTCTTCTCCGGCGGTTTTGTAGTAGGCGGCTTCGACGTCGTATCTTTTTTCGGCGGTTTCGACGTATTTTGTTTCACGGGCGGTTTGGATGCGGTTCCCGTGTTCGATTTTCTGGTTTGCTGTGTTGAAGTTTTTGTCGTCGAAGATTTACTGCCGGACGAAGTATCATTTGTCGTGGCCGTCGTGTCGGTCGGTTCTTCGGTTGTTCCATCGGTGTCGTCACCGGTCGTTTCAGCCGTTTCCGTATTGCTGTTATCGGGATCGGCAGTCGTATCTTCCGTGTTCGTTCCGCCCGTCTCGACCACTTCGGGATTTTGTTCGACGCTTGGAGTCGTTTCCGGCGTTTTTTCCGTCGTCGTCGAATTGTCGCCGCCAAGACCAAAACCGCCGTTTGCGTAGTACCAACCGACCGCCAGGCCTGTTCCGAGTAAAAGAAAAAGAATCACACCGAGTCCGCCTAAAATAGCGACATATTTTCCGGTTGAACTTTTCTGTTTCGGCGGAGGAGAGGTTGCCGAAGCCGGCACGGCCGCCGCCGCTATGGCTTCCTCATCTGAATCATTTTCTTCGATATAGGAATCTGCAACTACCTCTTCATCTTCGTAATTCTCCGTTTCGTCCGCCGCATAACTATCGGTCAAACCGAATGCGGCAGTTGCCGGATTTTCCTCTTCTTCATCCGCCGAAATTACTTCCGATTCAAATCCTTCATCCCAATTCGTCGTTTCGGTTTCGGACTCGCCTTCGACTGCATCAACCATTCCGGTATCCATTGTTATTAGCGGAACGGTTGCATCGGGCGATAGATCGTTTGCTTCGGAAACATCATCGTTGGTTTGAAAATCTTCGGCTGAATAATCCTCGTTGGTCGAAAAGTCCTCGCTGGTTTTAAATTCATTTTCGGCCGGAACTTCCGCCGGAACATCTTCCACTTGCGGAGCAAAGTTATCGGCAAAATTTTGATCGGCTCTAATTTCATTCGGAATTTCACCGATCTGACCGTTAAATTCGACCGTGGCATCGAGATTTACATCATTATTCGAACTTTGTAATTCCGCCGGATCGATCATTTCGGTCTTGTCGGCCGAAAAATCTTCATCTGCAGAAGATGGTTCGGAGACTGCCGGGTCGGCCGATTCATTTGTCGGCGGCACAGGCATATCCGTAATCACCTCGGTATTCAGGTCGGCATAACTGAGGCCGGCACTGCCCGCATTAAAGGCCACCGTTTCAGCCGACATTGATTTTTGCATATCGTTGAATGCACGCCGCAGGGTTTTTTGCATTTCGCGGGCTGTTTCAAAACGTTTTTCCTGACTGATCTCCATTCCCTTCAAAATCGTCTCGGAAATAGATTCGATCATTTCGGGATTCGATTCCGTCAGCGGCTTCAGCGGATCGGGCATGCCGGCGAGCATCGCATCCGCACGGGTCAGAGCATCGGGCGGAACGTCATTGGATAAGAGATGATAAAGTGTGGCCGAGAGTGAAAAGATGTCGCTCCTGGCATTCGTTCCCGTCCCGCGGATCTGTTCCATCGGAGCATAATGCGGTGTGTAACCGACGACGCTTCCCGAAGTCGTTACACGGGTTTGTCCGAGTGCGTTTTTAGAAAGTCCGAAATCCAGCAAAACGATATTATTATCCGCCGTCAATTTTAAGTTCTGCGGTTTGATGTCGCGGTGGATGATCGGCGGATCATGCGTGTGAAGATAAGACAGGGCATCCAGCAATTGATCGGCCCAAAACAAAACCCAATTCAGCGGAAAAGGTTTGTCTGTAGCCTTTAATCTGTCAGATAAATCCTCGCCCGGAATATATTCCATTATCAAAAACTGCTCGTCACTTTCGATAAAATGGTCGCTAACCTTCGGCAGAACATTATGTCTGAGCGAAGCGAGTGTTCTGGCTTCACGTTCAAATGCTTCCGTGAGCATGATGTCATCGCCGACCGTCGTGCGTTTCAGAGCAACCGAATGTCCCAACCGCTGATCGATCGCCAGATAGACCTCGCCCATTCCGCCTTTCCCGAGCAGCTCGAGGACGAAGTAGCGCCCGAGCCGCTGGCCAGCTTCGAGCCTGGCGACGGGGACCTGTCCGACCAGCTCCGGCGC
>JBGTRS010000328.1:0-5664 GCA_041940665.1 Pyrinomonadaceae bacterium
AACTGGAGATCAATTCCTCCGGCGTGAATGTCGAATGTTTCGCCCAGATATTTCATAGACATCGCCGAGCATTCGATATGCCAGCCCGGACGACCGCGACCGAACGGGGCGTCCCAACCGGGGTGTTCATCTTCGCCGACCAGTTTCCAAAGGGCGAAATCTCTTGCGTCCTCCTTCTCGTATTTATCGGTATCAACTCGCTGACTTCCGCCCGCGACATTGCCTTCAAAATTTATCTTCGAAAGTTTTCCGTAATCGGGAAAAGCCGTAATGCGGAAATAGATCGAACCGTCCGATTCATAAGCCATTCCGTTATCGAGCAAAGTTTGAATGATCTCGATCATTTCCGCGATATGTTCGGTCGCTTTCGGCTGGACATCGGGCGTTTGATTCCCGATCGTCGCCATATCTTCGTTGAACGCGACGATAAAAGGAGCGGTCATCTCGTCTATCGTGATGCCTTTTTTATTCGATTCGTTGATGATGCGGTCGTCAACGTCGGTCAAATTCATCACGTATGTGACGTCAAATCCCTTGAATCGCAAGTAACGCTGTAAAATATCGCCGAACGTAAACGAACGAAAATTGCCGATATGGGCAAAATTCCAGACCGTCGGTCCGCACATATAAATCTTTACTTTACCTTCTTCCAAAGGCTCGAAATTTTCTATCTCTCCGGATAAAGTGTTATAAAATCTAAGCATAATTTGATCCTGTTCTAAAATAATATAAACCAAAACGAATAGAATTTGGACTTCTCAAACTAGATTTTGAGAATTCAAACTCTTTTATTGAATTTTTCAGATTATTTTTGCGGACAACAGGATTCTTTCGGGGCGATGCCGAGTTGTTTGAGAGTTGATTTTTTAAGTCTATTAAAAGCCATTAATTGTTTTTAACATATTTATTGATTCAAGGAAAGAAGTTTTTGATATTTTAAGCTCGATGGTCTAAAAGAAAGTTTATTTTACTTTTCACTTAAATCAAGCATCCATATATTAGAGTCGGCTTCACGAGTGATATAATACAAAAGACTTCCATCTCGGCTAATCCCAACCCCTATAACATCATCGTCGGGAATAGAGGGAATTTCGCTAAGCTCTCTGGTGTCCGGATTTAGAATATGGGGTTTTCCGGTGTATGAAAAAACAATTCGCTTGTTATCAGGCAACCAACTGGGCATGGTGCCTGTCCCTTCCCAAACCTTTGTATATTCGTTGGTATCTAAATTGTAGTAACCAATACCAGCGACATTATCGGATTCTTGCCATCTGCCAACTAATTTTTTTCCGTCATTTGACCAATCCCATACCGTAAAGTTGAGATTTTTTATCTGCGAAAGCTTTTTTACTTTTGGTTTGTTTGGATCAGAAAATTCTTGAATATACTGGATTCGCTCAACTTCATCACGATATGTAATTTGTTTCCCATTCGGGGATGTTACGGGAAATCCAACTTGGTTATCCTTTGGCGTAACTTGACGCAAGTTTGAGCCATCGGAATTCATAATCCAGATTTGATTTTTATTGCCTCTGTCAGAATAGAATGCTATTTGTTTTCCGTCGGCCGTCCAAATCGGGTATCTATCAAAATATTTATCGTTTGTTAAATCACGTATATTTTTTCCATCACGGTCAATTAAAACAATATCATCTTGTGTTTGTCTGGCTAAATTAATTACAAATTGTTTTCCGTCAGGTGATATTCTCGGACGCAAAACTTCTTGATCTCCGCTTGTAATCCAAAATGTTTCGCCAATCGGTTTTCCGGCTTTTGGATTAAAATCAACTGCCTTTAAATTTGTCTGATAATTTAATTGAACGTAAATCAGACGCTTACCATCGCCGGAAAATGAAAAATGCCGATTATACTTTGCAGGGGTAGGGACTATCTCCGCCTCACCTAAACTTTTACCGGTTGTTTCATCTATAGCAATTCGCCATATTGCCATATAACCGCTTCGATTACTGGCAAAGTATAAATATTTTCCATCTGGCGACCAGACGGGATTCCAGTTTGTATTAGCTGAGTTTGTAACAAATACCGGTTTGTCTCCATCAAGCGAAACTGTGGCAATATCTCGTTTGCTAACATCATTTCCAATTGACCAAAAGGCAATACGTTTGCCATTTGGCGACCACGCCGGTTGATAGCTGTAATTGCCCGTAAGTTTTCTTTTTTCTCCGTTTTCTACGTTGACTACCCAGATAGAACTTCTTGTTCTCACAGTTGGTCTGGGAGTTGCTTTATCAGAAATAACAATATGTTTTCCATCAGGGGACCAGGATGGGTGAAAACCAAAATCCGTTACCCGACGCGGATTTTCTCCAGTTTCCTGCATCACAAAAACCCCGCCTCCGTTTCTTTCCGAACGAAAGGCAATCAATTTTCCATCAGGAGAAAATGAAGGTTGCGAATCATCTTGACTAAATGATTCGGTTAAATTAATCGGGTTTTTCCCGCCGATTCTCAGGAGAAATATATCAAAGTTATCGGTGCTTTTTGCTGTATAAACAAACGATTCGCCATTCGGAGCTATACTTGGAAAATACTCAGTTCCGTTTTGATTTGTCAGACGTATATTCTGTGCTTTTGTCCAGTCAATATCTTGAGAAGCAGGTCTGCTTTGCAGAAAGAAATACCAGACTATGAGACTGATTATACTTAAAATAATTAAAGAGAATAGAAAGCCGACAAATAAAGACTCTGGAGAAGAATTTTTTCTGAAGGGTAACGTCCTAAGACTGTTTGTTCTTAATAAAGAAGAATCTATTTCGCGTTTTACACGCTTTAAATCAACAGAAAGATCAGAAGCCGTCTGATAACTTAAGTTCGGTTCTTTTTCCAACGCTTTAGACAAGATTGAGTCTAATTCAACAGGGATTTGATTATTTACAGTACTTGGTGTCGGTGGATTATCTTTTAGTATTGATTTAATTGTGCTTTGACGACTTTCTTTCTTAAATGGATTTTTGCCCGTCAACATTTCATATAAAACGACCGCCATGCTCCAAAGGTCAGTTCGATTGTCAATTTTCGAACCACTTGCTTGTTCGGGAGACATATAAGTCGGCGTTCCAACAATTGTTCCTTTTAAAGTTTTGACAAACTCCAGGGAGTCTGTTTGTTCTGTTTCAGTTAATTTTGCCAAGCCGAAATCTAAAATTTTTACATAACCATCTGGACGAACCATAATGTTTTCAGGCTTTATATCGCGGTGAATTATTCCAGCTTTGTGAGCTGAATCTAATGCGTTACAGGCTTGAATAATTATATTTAATGTTTCTTGTATTGTGACTCTTTCATTTATAAGTTCTCTTAAGGTTTTACCTTCAACAAATTCTGTTGTTATATAGTTTGTTGAATCAACAATCCCTATATCGTGAATTGTTACTATATTTGGATGATTTAATTTAGATATTGCTCTTGCTTCCTGAATTAGACGCTTGACTCTTTCGTCATCAGTCGTATATTGAGGAGGAAGTATTTTCAAAGCGACATTTCGTTTGAGTTTTTTATCTTTGGCAAGATATACTTCGCCCATTCCGCCTTCACCAATTAATTTCTCAATTTTATATGAGCCAAAAGTCTGACCAAGTAGTGGTTCGCCAACGACTGTGTCATCGTTATCCTCAAATAAGCAGGTGATAACTTGAACTACAGTATTTTCAATGAAGTTGTCGGATTCTTCATAAGCTTTGAGTAAGGTGGTCAATTCGTGTTTGAGAATTTCGTTTTCGGCACATTTTTCAGCTATGAAGCTATAGCGTTTTTCGGGAGGCATTTCTAAAACTTCATCAAAAATTTGATCAATTATTTTCCAATCATTTGGATTCATCGGAAAGTTCCCGGTAAAGCCACGCCTTTGCTTTTTTCCAATCACGCATAACTGTAATCGGAGCAATATCTAATACTTCAGCCGTTTCATCAACGCTTAATCCGCCAAAAAATCTTAGTTCGACAATTTTTGCTTTTCGCTCATCAAATTCAGCTAAAACTTTTAGGGCTTCATCAAGCTTTATTATGTCAACGTCTTTTTCCGGTGAGATTGAAACTGCTTTTTCAAGAGAAACATAACGAACCTCTTCGCCTTCAATTTTCGGACGTTTTCTAGCAAAATCAACCAAAATACGTCGCATCAATTGTGCAGAAACTCCAAAGAAATGTGACCGATTATTCCACTTTGCTGATTTCCAATCAATTAAACGAGTATAGGCTTCATTAACTAAAGCAGTAGTTTGCAAAATGTGATCCTTTCGTTCCCGAAGCATATAACGCTTAGCAATTTTATGAAGTTCGGAATAAATAATTGGCGTTAGTTCATCGAGAGCCTGTTCATCTCCATCACTCCAGGCAACCAGTAATTCTGTAACTTCTTTTGTCGGGGGAACTGACATAACTCATTAATTACGTGCATTTTATTAATAAAATTTAACACATTGCGAAAAAAAATCAGTTAAATGATAGTTTTTGGAGCAGTCAAACGCATTAGTGATTAGGAAGCCAAATTTATAACTATTTACAAAGTGCTTCCGACACAATCTGCTGATTGTGAATTTTATAAAAAAGGAGAGATAAAATGGCATATAGGGAATCAATTCAAAATAAAGAATTAAAAGGCGTTCTTGGTGGATCACAGTATTTTTGGAATGTCCATAAAAATGTGGGTTATGGATATAGAAACTATAAGTCTGATGTAATGTTAGTTCAGTTTTTGTTAAATGCTAGCAATTTAGCGGATGGAAGACCTGATAGAAAAATTGCGGTAGATGGACAATTTGGGGGGCAGACTTGGCGTGCGATAAAGAATTTTCAAAAAGACATGTTGTTTTATTGCGAAGATTACAGTGATTATCGTCAGCCTGTTCAGGATGGTTGTGTTAGTTCAACAAATGGAACAAAATTTCTTTCCGTCAGGCAAAAAATGCCCTATACAATCCTTCTGTTAAACATAAATTATCAGTGGGCAAATTCACAGTATTTTCAAGATATAAGAAAAGACCCGGACCTGCCTAAATTTCTTGCCGAACAACTTACGGGAATGCCACAAGTGGCTTAGAACATAAGGAAAAGGACTCAAATATAAAAATTTTGTCCTTTTCCTTATATAAGATATGCGAATCTAGAGTAGAAACAAAGAAGCAAACGCGGGTTTGCCGTAGTAATGCACAAGCAAACCTTTGGTTGATCTAACTTTTGATGCGTTTTGCCTACGGGTTAATTGAGCGATTATTAAACGCCTAATAGGTCGGCAAAGCGGGAAATCAGCAGATTAGACAATAGAGTCCGATAAGTTTGATTTCCATAACAAAAATCAGTCTATCGAATTTATGTCTATCTGCTAAATTTTTACTCTTTAAACCGTTTTAGGAGATCACATTTTTATTATCCTACTTCATGAAATTTTCGGCAATCAAAACAAAGCCGACTTTCCTGAAGTATCTTATTTTCCGTTTGCAGGTCGGAAATTACCTTTTTAGCCGCCTGTAATTTGTCAATATTTTCAAAAACCTCATAGATCGCCTGAGCAATTTCGGCGTTCTTTTCTTTGGTTACCTGCTGTATGGCACGCTCGTTTTCAATACCGGATTTATCGGCCAGAATTTTGATTTTTTGAGCGGTTTCATCATTGTCAAATTCGGCTTTGAATTGATGATAAAGTTT
>JBGTRS010000329.1:0-5647 GCA_041940665.1 Pyrinomonadaceae bacterium
ATGAATTCTTTATGAACCCAGCTATGAAAACGGAGCAACAAATCATCCGAATCGGCGATTGGGAAATTCTTCCTGACACCAATCAAATACGAAGCCAGTATTCTTCCCTTTTCCTTAAGCCGCGACTGATGCGATTGCTGGTGTTCCTGATGGAGCACCCTAACCTTATTGTCACCAAAGAGGAATTGATGGAATCCGTTTGGGAAGAACGAATCGTGACGGACAACTTGCTTACCAAAAGTATTTCGGAACTGAGGCAGGTTATCCGGGAGAACTTTCAGGGCTTGATGAAGATCAAAACAATCCGGTCGGTGGGTTATGTACTCCAATGTGATTACCAAACAGAATTCACAAAAAAACGTCGCGATGAGTTGGCTTTTAATCCATTAAGCCAAAATGCCCCCACTGCGGTTAGTCAGCAAACTATCCTAAAGTTATTAGGCTTTGCGGCGATCTTTTTGGTCGGACGGGCGGGCGAGATCGTTCGTCCGATGTGGCTTCCGTTGCGTGATAAACGGGTGCGGCCTTCGGCGGCACTCGTAACATTAGGCGTTGAACGCATCTTTGATTTTGCGGCACTAATCTGCTTTTTTGCGGTAAATCTATTATTTTTCGAAGCACCGGCGGGAAGAGAAAGGGAGTTCGGTTTTGTCAAATTGATCGGCTATCTGATGTTGATCGGTATTGCTCTGGGTTTTGTCGCTTTGATCGTCTATCAGAGAATTTCGCCGCAGGTGATAAAATGGACAGAAAAAGCAACGGATAAAAAGTTTGTCCCGCGTAGAATAAGGCGTATAATCCTGAGTATTCTGAAGCAATTGGCGAAGGCTCTTGAAATTCTGCGTGATTGGCGTGAGATCGTTTCCGTGACTTTTTGGTCTATTACGCTGTGGCTGGCGATAGCCGTTCCGACGTGGCTTGTACTTTTGGCGTTTGATCTGTCGTTGAGCATAAGCGATGCGATTTTTGTCATGGGCTGGGCGGTTTTCGGTTCCCTTGTTCCGACACCGGGCGGAGCGGCCGGAGCTTTTCACGCGGCGACCGCCGGAGGGCTGGTGTTTTTGAATGTTGCTCAGGAACAAGCGGCGGCCGTTTCCATCGTTATGCATTTGGTTTATTTCGCACCCGCCGTCATTTTTGGGTTATACTATTTCTTCCATGGCGATATAAGCTTTGAGGGATTCAAGACTTTGCTTTCGTCCGAACACGCGGTTGAAGAAATCGAATCGGGTGAGCAAAATCGGGATTTAATTGCGGAAAGTTAAACGGAAAAGATATATACTGAAAAACCGAATTTGATATGCGTTGCCCCTTTTGCGGAAATTTAGAAGATAAGGTCGTTGATTCGCGGGAAGCGAAGGACGGTGATGCGATTCGCCGCCGCCGTGAATGTTTGGAATGCGAAAGGCGTTTTACATCCTATGAGCGGATTGACGAAATTCCTTATATGGTCGTCAAAAAGGACGGTCGTCGCGAAACCTTCGAACGCAATAAAATTATGTCGGGTTTACTGCGTGCCAGCGAAAAACGTCCGATCTCCGCCAAACAGCTTGAAGAAATCGTGGATAAGGTCGAGAAAAACGTGCAGGATTCTCCCGACCGCGAACGTCCGACGAGCGACATCGGAAAAATAATTATGCGGGAATTGAAAAAACTCGACAAAGTGGCTTATGTCCGCTTTGCTTCCGTCTATCTTGAATTTGAGGATGTGACGGAATTTATGAACGAATTGAAATATCTGGTTCGCTCCCGCACAACGCAAAAAAAATCCAGAAAAGATAAAGGTAAAAAATAAGTAGGGCAAAAAGATCCTGCAATTTGATAAAGAAAATGAGTCAACCACGTCCGAAAATGATCGCCGCTAATGTCAGTTTTGAAAAAATAGAATTACGCCGTTTGCATGAAAAAGTCGAAAGACTTTTTTCAGTACTGGAAGACGCTCTCGAAAGTGAGGCACCCGATTTTTTCGATTCCTTTTCGCCGCCGGTCGATCTTTGCGAAAACAAGAAAATCGTTCAGGTTTCGGTTGAACTGCCGGGCGTTAAAGCCAAAGACATTAGTCTCGAGGTAACGGCGAAGGATATCATCATCAGAGGAAACAAAACGCAGACGGCGACGACTCATAAAGCGGTTCAATCACATTTTTGCTGTGAACGCCAATACGGCAAATTTCAACGCCGTATCCAACTCCGCTGGGCGATCAACATCAACGAAACAACGGCTGAACTCAAAAACGGAATTCTAAAGATCACTCTGCCCAAACTTGTTGACCGACGCGGCAAATCCGTCAAAATATCAATCAAATCTGAAGAATAGCTTCAAGTAAAAAATAAAAGATAAATGCTAAAAAGGTGATTTTATATTTTGGTTATATAACTCGGAAGAAAATTTCGTTCCTGAAACAAAACCGTCACTTTTTCTACTTTCCACTTTTTACTTAATCACTCATTGCCCTTTCCATTGAAATTAAATAACATATTCCTCTTATGGATGAATTAGGAGATTTCTCAGAACAATTGGGTGAAGGCGATGTTGCGGAAACGGTGATGCAGATTCCTGATGAACTGCCGGTTTTGCCCCTACGCGACATCGTTATTTATCCTTTTATGATCGTTCCCTTGTTCGTTTCGAGGGATAAATCTATCCGGGCGGTTGATGAGGCTTTGAGCCGCAACCGGATGATCTTGCTGGCTTCGCAAAAAGATGTGGATATGGAAGACCCTCAGCAGGAAGACATATACAGCGTCGGCACGGTGGCGGTCATTATGCGGATGCTCAAACTGCCCGACGGCCGCATTCGGATTCTGACACAGGGACTTTCGCGGGCGGTTATCGAAAAAATTTCTTCCGAAGGCGAGTTTGTCAAAGCGAAACTTACACCGGTAAATGAACCGGCGACGGTTGATGAATCTCTGGAGATCGAAGCTCTGGTCAGAAATGTCCGCAGTTCGATGGAACAGGCCGCGAATTTGGGAAAAAACATCTCGCCCGAAGTTTTGGCGATCATCGCCAATTTGGAAGAACCGGGCCGGCTCGCCGATCTTTCCGCCTCCAATCTCGAATTAAAGGTCGAAGATGCTCAGAGCGTTCTGAATATCTTTGATCCGATCGAACGGCTTCGAAGAGTCAATGAATTATTAGGCAAGGAAATTGACGTTCTGACCGTTCAGCAGGAGATCAATACGCAGGCACGCGGCGAGATTGATCGTTCGCAGAGAGAATATTTCCTGCGTCAGCAATTAAAAGCGATCCAGGCGGAACTCGGCGAAGGCAACGAACTGTCGGAGGAAATTGACCAGTACCGCGAAAAGATTGCCGACGCGAATATGCCCGAAAAGGCCGAGGAGGAAACCTTACGCCAACTCAATAAACTCGAAAGAATGCACCCCGATACGGCCGAAACCGCGACTTTGCGGAATTGGCTCGATATTATGACGACTCTGCCCTGGTCGAAATCTTCCAAAGATAACCTTAATCTGAATAAGGCTCAGGAAATTCTCGACGAAGATCATTACGGATTAGAAAGGGTTAAAGAAAGAATCGTCGAAGCACTGGCCGTGCGGAAATTAAAGGAAAAACCGAAGGGCTCGATCCTCTGTCTGGTCGGCCCGCCGGGCGTCGGGAAAACCTCGCTCGGGCGTTCGATCGCCCGGGCTTTGGACAGAAAATTCGTGCGGCTGTCTTTGGGCGGTCTGCACGATGAAGCCGAAATCCGCGGCCATCGCCGGACATACGTCGGGGCGATGCCGGGACGGATCATTCAGGCCATTCAGCAGGCCGAAACGAATAATCCTTTGATAATGCTCGACGAGATCGACAAGGTCGGAGCGGATTTCCGCGGCGATCCGTCGTCGGCTCTGCTGGAGGTTTTAGACCCCGAACAGAATTTTGCCTTCCGCGACAATTATTTAAATGTTCCGTTTGATCTTTCGAACGTGATGTTTATGACGACGGCGAATATTCTCGACACGATCCAGCCCGCCTTGCGTGACCGGATGGAGATAATCCGTCTTTCGGGTTACACGGAAGAAGAAAAACTCCAGATCGCCAAGCGTCATCTGATTCCGAAACAGATCGAAGAGAACGGCTTAAAAAACAAGGACATAAAATTCGCCGATACCGCCCTCAAAGCGATGATCTCGGAATATACGCAGGAAGCCGGTCTGCGTCAGCTCGAGAGGGAAATCGGCACGGTCTGCCGCAAAGTAGCCCGCAAAAAAGCGGTCGAAGGCAAAAAGTTCAAAACCGTGCGGGTCAATAAATCGAATATCACGGAATTTTTACGGACGCCGAAAATTTTCCCCGAAGAGGCTTTAAAGAAGAGTCAGGTCGGCGTCGTTACGGGACTCGCCTGGACGGCCGTCGGCGGCGATATCTTGTTTATCGAAGCGATCAAAACCAAAGGAAAAGGCAAGCTTGTTTTAACCGGACAACTCGGCGAAGTGATGCAAGAATCGGCTCAGGCCGCGTTCTCTTATGCGAAAGCGAATGCTTCACATTTGGAAATTAACGACGAGATTTTTGAAAATACCGACATCCACGTCCATATTCCCGAAGGGGCGATTCCGAAGGACGGACCTTCCGCCGGAATCACGATGGCGACGGCACTTGTTTCGGTGCTTTCCAATCGTCCCGTCCGCAAGGATGTGGCGATGACCGGCGAGATAACTTTAAGAGGCAACGTCTTACCGATCGGCGGAGTCAAAGAAAAACTGTTGGCGGCCAGACGTGCGAAGATAAAAACGGTCATTTTACCCGCTCCGAATAAAAGAAGTTTAGAGGATCTGCCTCAGGAAATTCTGAATGATTTGAACTTTATATTCGTAGATAACGTGCGTCGTGTTTTCAACGAAGCATTATTGGATAAGTAATTTATATTGAAAAGTCCGGTAAGGAAAAAATTAAGTTATAAAAACAGATGATCGGAAACTGTTTTAAGATAAGAATAACGCATAAATAAAGGGTTTTTTGGAAAGAAAATACTTTGACATAAGGTTTTTTGCGTGTTAGCTTTAGTAAGTTGTTTTTTTGTAACCGAAAGCAACAAAAAGAAACTTTTCAGAGAGCTCGGCGTTTGTATTTATTAAATATTTTTAATTAGAAAAAACGGGGTGTAAAAGAAAGTTCGCCCTAACCCGATTTTTTTATGGAGTCTATTAAAAGAACAGCAGTTAAATTCAGCCTTCTAAAAACCTTCGCCTTTTTAGCACTAATAATCTTTATTTCAGCAGGTTTTTTACAGGCACAATCAACATTAACCACTTCAAACAGAAATAATTCCAAGACGGACGAAGCAAAAAAAGCCGAACTGAGGATCAGACAGGTTTTGCAGCGTTCGGGTGTGAAGTTCAACGAAGGCTTAAACGCTTTGGTGGACAACCGCCGCTCGCTGGCAAGAGAAAGTTTTGACAAATCGGTTGAAGAATTCTTGTTGTCGGACATCAACGTTCAGACCAATGAAGATCTGCGGTTATGCTACAACGAGTTGATCGAAACGGTTTACCGGATGGAATTTCCGAATCCGAAAGAACCGGTCAATATCAGAAGGCTTTCAACCATCTGTCAGTGGGGAATCAAGGATGAAATGGCGGACGATGTCGCCGCTTTGATCCTGCAAACCAAAATTCCGACGGATAGTGAACTGGCG
>JBGTRS010000330.1:0-5639 GCA_041940665.1 Pyrinomonadaceae bacterium
TAATTCTGCAGGCACTCGGAGCCCAAAACGAGATATATCCGGTAGCCGCTCGTCTTATTCCGCAACGCGATGACATACTTTTAATATGCAGTGACGGTTTATCGAATAAAGTTGATGCTCCGACCATGCAAAAGATCGTTTTTGAAAATATCGAAGACCTGAAAATGGCGGCGGCAAAACTCGTCAAGGAAGCAAATGAAAACGGCGGCGATGACAATATAACCGTAATCCTGGCGAAACTGAGCGGAAGCAGTTTATCCGAACCGACCGACGAAGAAATAACTCTGGAACCCGTCAATCCGGAAAGTATCCACGATACAGCCGATCAAGACCAGGATACGGCTGAGATACTGTAAAACTAATATTAAGACTTTTCTATCTATCCTTTTTTAAAAATGTATCCGACCATTGATCGTTAGGTTTAGAAAAAGCTCGATCAAACATCTTCTCCCCGCCAATCGGGTAATTCTTTGTTTTTTGCTTTACGGACATAAATGGATGAACCCTCGACACGGACGACCTCGACCTTTTCGCCTTCTTCAAAAGTAGTTTCATCATCAATCGGAAAGGCCTTCCAATCCGTTCCGAAAACGTTTACCGAAGCGGCATTCAAGGCTCCCTTACTTCCCTTTTTGACCGTTCCGATCTGACCGGGCAGGGCATCAATGCCCATCTTCACTCTTTCATCTTTATGCGGATAATAATTCTCAAAAATCGTTTTGGACATAATCGTCAAAATCGTTGCCACACCCGCAAAAACCAAAAATTGTCCGATGTAGCCGACCCCCAAAAATGAAGCAAAAGCCGCCGCCAGAGCCGCGATGCCAAACCAAAACAACACAAATCCAAGCGTAAAAATTTCGGCGATGATAAAAAACACACCGAAAATTACCCACAAAATCCATGCGTATTGTTCCATTTATTTCCTCGTCAAAAAGTTTCTCATAAATAGTATCGCAAGTATTTTCGAATTTGTCATTTTTTCTTTTTTTGAGAAAAACTTTCAGTGGTTGCACTTGTAAAACAAGTCGTGCTAATCTTTTTCGAGTAAGTCGCTGGGGTGGCGGAATTGGTAGACGCACAGGACTTAAGTTTTTTGAGCACTTAGAGCGAAATCTCTAGCGTGAATGAAGTCAAATTCGGTGAAACCTGTAAAATGGCAATACCGAGCTAAGTTTGAGGTTTTTTATTTTTACCTCGATACGTTGGAGTTAAGGCATGACAATTTGGGCATAAAAGTCTTAAGTTGGATAGTGAATTATCTAAAGGATTTCCGTTAATGTGATCTAATTTTAAAGGAATGGGGTTTCCTAACCATTCGCTTTTTTTACAATTAGCGCATTTTCTTTCGAAAATCTTTTAATTGATTAATCGCTTTTTCAATTTATAAGAAGTTATCCGAATTTCATTATTCAAATACTTCTTCAAAGGCTTTCTTGCTCCGACTTTCTTACCTTTATTCCAAAGTTTTCCGGTAAAATGGGAAATATCTAATTTGAAATAAGAAATTGCTTTTTTCAATACCTGATAATTTCCACCACATGGAACAACACCGAGTCTTTTAAGAGTTTGTGCAAGTGAGAATGAATTTTTGACCGCTTCTCTTAATTGTTTTTCGGAGTATTTTCTAAGTTTCATATTGACCTCTTAAAAGTGTAGAGACTAGACGGCTTCTGCCTGACTGCTATCAACGATAGTAAAAGGTAAAGATATAGTCCAGACCACAAACTGCAATTACTTGCAGGCGATGAAAGTCGTAGTTGGTAAGAAAATCCTGTGTCCCTTTGTGGACGTGCGGGTTCGACCCCCGCCCTCAGCATTGCTTACAAAATGATTTCGGCAAGTCTTGATCTGTCAAGGCTTGTTTCTTTTTTAAACGGATTTGAAAATTTTGCCGTGATTATTGGTTTCAAACTTTCTTTTTCGCCTTTTATCTGTTAGTATTTGCCTTTTGTTTGGATAAACAAATCTGATTTTTTGAGGCAAAAAGTGAAGGAAATTATATCAACGGAAAATGCACCGGGAGCAATCGGTCCCTATTCTCAGGCAATCAAAGCCGGAGGGATGGTTTTTTGTTCGGGACAGATCCCGATCGATGTCGAAACGGGCGAATTTGTATCCGAGGACGTGGCGGAACAAACCCGTCAGGTTTTGCGTAATTTAAGTGCCGTTTTGGAATCAGCCGGAACAAGTCTGGAAAATGTTGTAAAAACAACCGTTTTTCTTGCCGATATGGAAGATTTTGCGGCGATGAATGAGGTTTATGCACAATTTTTCGATACCAATAAACCGGCCCGGGCCACGGTGCAAGCGGCCAGACTGCCGCGGGATGCAAAAGTCGAAATAGAGTGTATCGCCTTAGTTTAGGCTTTTTTGAAAACAAGAAAAACCAAACGCCGATTAAATACTAAAACGACGTTTGGCAACCAAATCCTTTTGATGTATATCAAAGTCTTTATGCGGCTCGGACAGCTTTAACGACTCGGCCTGATTTGATACATCGGGTGCAAACCTTCTGTCGCGTAACCCCGCCACTGGGACGCTGAACGCGAACCTTTTGCAGATTGGGATTAAACCGACGACGGGTTTTGTTATTTGCATGGGAAACATTGTTTCCGAACTGCGGACCTTTTCCGCAAATGTCGCATCTTTTTGCCATAATAATATGCCTCCAAATATAAAAACGAGGTGTTTATAAAATAAGAGTTTGTCTTCAAACTCAAAAATAAAGTTTATAACAAAATTTTTTAACTTTATCAAGCAATGATACAAACAGTTAATTTTGAAGGAGTAAAAGCCACAGTGCGAAATACCAATTTTAAGTTTTTATTAGTTGCAGTAATTGCAACATTTACAGTTTTTCTAACGGCTTGTCCGGACGGTTCGCCAACGCCACAAAACGGCGAAACAGTTGATCCGAATGAAACCGCCGCAACCGTCAACGGCACGGCGATCAAATTGCAGGAAATCGAAAAGGTCATCAAGCAACAGGCTCAGGGAGAAGAAACCAAGTTCTCGCCGCTTGAACTTGCTCAGGCCAGACTTCAGGTTTTGGAACAACTCATCCAGCAGGAAGTTATGTTTCAGAAGGCTCAGAAGGAAGAAACGATTCCCAATGACGGAGAAGTGACGGCGGAATTAAACAACCGGAAAACAAGTTCCGGAATTTCCAAAGAAGAGTTTGAAAAGAAACTGAAAGAAGCCGGAATGACCGAGGAAGATTTGAAGGCACAAATAAAAAAGGACCTGGCAATAAAAAAATTATTCGACAAAGTTACGGGTAAGGTCGAACCGCCGAGCAATACCGAAATCGAAGCATTTTACAATGGCAATAAAGATTCATTTGTTAAAAAACGCGGCGTAAGATTGGCGACAATTGTTGTTGATCCGACCAATAGCGGACAGGGCGATGCGACGACTGATGAAGAATCGGCCAAAAGAAAACTCGAAGAGATCGCCAAAAGACTCAATAGCAATGTTGATTTTGCTACTGTTGCCTCGGAACTGAGCGAAGACCCGAGCCGTCTTCGAAAAGGTGATTTAGGATATATTACCGAAGAACAATTGAATCAAACCTTTTCGCCGCAACTTGCTCAAGGTTTTATGAACGAAAAATTTGAGGTCGGACAGGTTGCCGGACCGTTCGCCGGCAAATATTATATTTTCAAACTTCAGGAACGGGTTGAAAAGGACGAAAGCTTAACGCTGGAAAGTCCGGGTGTTCGTCAGGATATAGCTGACAGATTGGTCAACGCCCGCAAACAGCTTTTGCAGGCATCCTACGCCGCCGTGGCGATGGATGAAGCCGATATCGTTAATTATCTGGCTCAGAAGGTCGTAAACAATCCGAATGAATTAAGCGGAGCAAGACCTGCCTCGGCAAACGATAATGCAAAGCAGGAAGAAAAACCGGCTGAGAACACCAATTCGGAAGCAAATTCAGAAACGAAGGATGAAGCAAATTCAAATTCGGAAACAAACACCGAAGGCAAAACCGCCGAATCAAATCTGGAAACAAAAACTGATGCCAATCAAGAAGAAAAGAAACAATAAATCTTCTTAAATTAAATTTTTATTTAGAGGCGGACTTGTTCGCCTCTTTTTTCGTGCGATAAGATTCAACAAAAAAATGCTTTTCAAATTATCGGACATTTATAAATCATACAGCGGCAACGAGATTCTCAAAGGCGTTTCCTTTCAGATAAACCCTTCCGAAAAGGTCGGGCTGGTCGGCAGAAACGGCGCGGGAAAAACGACCGCTTTTCGAATTATCACGGGCGAAGAATCTCCCGATGCCGGTGAGATTTCCAAAATAAACGGTTTAAAGATCGGACTTCTCGAACAGCACGTTGATTTCAGCGAAAACGAAACGGTTCATACCGCCGCCCTTTCCGCATTTAAAAAACTTCACGACATCGAAGCCAAAATGCGACATCTCGAATTAAAAATGGCCGAAGACGCTTCCGAAGAGATTTTGAACGAATACGCCGAACTGCAGACGGCTTTCGAACGCGAGGGCGGTTTTGAATATACGGCTAAAGCTGAAGCGATTCTGCTTGGTTTGAGATTTGAAAAAGAAACCTGGACACTTGAAACAGATAAACTTTCCGGCGGTCAGAAAAACCGTCTGGGCATGGTCAGACTGCTTTTATCCGATGCCGATATTTTGCTTCTTGATGAACCGACCAATCATTTGGACGTCCAGACGGTCGAATGGCTCGAAGATTTTTTGACCAATTATGAAAAAGCATATGTGATCATCAGCCACGACAGATATTTTCTCGATAAAACCTGCACGAAGATTATCGAGATCGAAAACGGCAAAGCTTACGCATATAAAGGCAACTATTCAAAATACGTCGTCGAATCCGAATTGCAAAAAGAACAACGCCAACGCGAATACGAAAATCAGCTGGCGTTCATCAAAAAAACCGAAGCCTTTGTCCGCAAAAACCTTGCCGGCCAAAAAACAAAACAGGCCAAATCCAGACGCAATATGCTCGAGCGGATGGATCGGATCGAGGCGGTCGTCTCGGATGAAAAAGGCGGTAATTTCGACCTTTCCGGTGTTAAAAGAACCGGAGCAAACGTTTTATCGGTCGAGAATCTATCGATCGGTTATCCCGAAAAAGTTTTGGCGGAAAATATAAATTTTCTGCTTCATCGCGGCGAATGTCTCGGAGTTATCGGCGGCAACGGAACGGGAAAAACCACTTTTCTAAAAACTATCTTAGGCGAGATCCGCGAACTGTCGGGAAAGATTCTCTGGGGAACAAAGGTAAATATCGGTTATTATTCGCAACAACTTGAAGAACTCGACAAAAACAACGATCTGATCGCCGAAATGCGGAAGATAAATCCTTTGGCGGAAACAGGTGAGTTGCGTTCGTTTTTAGCCGGTTTTTTGTTTTACGGCGAAGACGTCTTTAAGCGTATCGGCGATCTTTCGGGCGGCGAAAAAGGCCGACTTTCTCTCGCCAAACTTATTTATTCTAAAGCAAACGTCTTGATCCTGGACGAACCGACCAATCATTTGGATATACTTTCCCGCGAAGCCCTGGAAAAAGCCCTGCAAAAATACGACGGCACGATTATCACCGTCAGCCACGACCGATACTTTTTAGACCAGATCGCCACGC
>JBGTRS010000331.1:0-5624 GCA_041940665.1 Pyrinomonadaceae bacterium
GTGCGGAATTATTATCAATAGTAGAGTTTTCAATTGTAAGTGATCCACCATTATAACTAATTCCGCCACCGTTTACACTCGGATTAATTTGCGAACCAAGAACATTATTTCCGCTAATTGTTGAATCTCTGATAAATGATGCATCATTACCAGAATCTAACGCGATCCCTCCTCCATCTGATGTGGAACTATTGTTACTAATTATTGAATTAATGATCGTTATTCCATTCAAACTATAAATTCCGCCGCCTTTTTCGGCATTTCCACCCGTAGAATTGTTTATAATTCTAGAATTAGTGATAATTGCTCTCCCTCTTTTGTGAATTCCGCCCCCTTCATCTAAAGAACTATTATTAGAAATAGTTGAATTATTGATTGTTAAAAATCCGCTTATTTCAAATATGCCTCCAGCCTGAGTGTTGTTAGTAATTATAGAATTATTAATTGTTAAATTTGAACGGTTGCTAAAAATTCCACCTCCGTTTCCATCTTTCACAGTCAAATTATTAATTGTTACATCAAATACACCATCATTAATAAATATTACACGACTAGTATTATTTCCTGATATACTTAATAAGTTTGCTCCGGTCCCATTAATAGTTAAATTGCCATTGTTTAAAATCAGTAATTGAGTTCCGTTTAGGGTGATTGTTTGTGGTGTAGAGAAAACTGCAGAATCAAACTCAATCACATCATTAGTTGACACAGTATTTGCCGCATTGATCGCTTCTCTGAGGGAACAATCTGTATTACAGATGCCATCATTTGTGTCAGCCGTTTTTGTTACCGTAAATGTTGCTGCATTTGTTTTTGAAAAGTTACCAAGTAGCAATAAGGTTGAAAAGAACAGAGTGAAAACACTAATGCGTAAAAAAAGAACAATCATTTTTATTTGAAACTCCTTGAGAAGAATATGACATTTGTTATGTTCAAAATAAAAATACATTCAGAGTTCAAATATGTAAAGGAAATTTGAACTCTGAATGTATTATTTGTTATCTGCAAAAATTAAACTGATTCGGCAATTGCTTCGTCGAAAATTTCCAATGCGACATCGACGTTTTCTTTTGTCAAAATCAGCGGCGGAGACCAGCGGATGGTTGATGTTCCACAGCCCAGGATGATCAAACCGCGGTTAAAGCAAGCCATTTCGATTCTATCGCGTAATTCGGGATCGGCTTCGCCGTTTTCCTTGACGAATTCAATGCCGACCATCAAACCCAAACCGCGGACGTCGCCGATCGAGGAATGTTTCGTTTGCAGTTTTCGCAAACCGTCCATTAAATAATTCCCGACTTCCGCCGCGTTTTCGGTCAGACCGTTTTCCAGTAATTCGATGGTTTTGAGTGCCGACGCGATACAAACCGGATTTCCGCCGAAGGTCGAAGCGTGGGCTCCCTTGTGCCACGACATAATTTCGGCTTTGGCGACCGTCGCCCCGATTGGTAAACCCGAACCGATGCCTTTAGCGAGGCACATTATGTCGGGCGAAACGCCGCTGTGTTCGATGGCGAACATTTTGCCCGTACGGCCCATACCGCTTTGCACTTCGTCAACGATCATCATTATGCCGTGTTCATCGCAAATACGGCGGATCGCCTGCAAAACTTCTTTCGGTGCCGGCACATAGCCGCCTTCGCCCTGCACGGCTTCAACGACGATTCCGGCCACTTCTTCGGGCGGACAGGTCGTTTTGAACAGACGATCTTCGATCCAGCTAACGGTTCCCATACAGCAGGTTCCGTCGTCGCATTTGCCTAAATTGAACGGACAGCGGTAGCAGTAAGAATAGGGAACGTGCGTCACGTCCAAAGCCTGTCTGGCAAATCCTAATCTTTGAGCCCTTTTGGAAGATGTCAAGGATAAAGCACCGAGTGTTCGGCCGTGGAATGAACCGAAAAAGGATATGAATTTTTGTCTGCCCGTATGATACATCGCCAGTTTCAAGGCCGTTTCAACGGCTTCCGCCCCCGAATTGGCAAAGTGCGTTTTGGTGTCGCCTTCGATCGGGCAGATTTCGTTCAATTTTCGGCCGAGGTCGGGCATATGGTGATAGTAAAAATCCGTTCCGCACATATGCATCAGAGTTTTGGTTTGCTCGGTGATCGCTTCGACGACTTCGGGATGGCAATGGCCGGTCGAACAAACGGCTACGCCGGCATTGCAGTCTAAAAAGACATTGCCGTCGGCATCTTCAAGCCAGACGCCGAAGCCTTTTTCGGCAACGAGTTTGTAATCGGGACGCGGATAGCTCGGCGTGACGTATTGTTCATCCGCCGCAATAATTTCTCTGCCTCGCGGTCCGGGCAGTTCGGTTTTGATGATCGGTTTTTGAATATCTGTTGTTGGTGTCATTCTATAAAATTCCTCCATTTCAAAAATAGGTTAAATGTTTCGGGTGAAATTTTGCGTTTTTTGAGATGAAGAAATTTTAGTCGCCGCCGTAAAGTTCGGGACGCATCGAATTGGGTTTTAATTTTGCAATGCTTCGTGCCGTCATGTTTTGGAGTAAATATAATGACAATATAGCAAAAATATGCCGTTCGGAAAAGCCTTTTGACAAAACCGCAAATCCGTCTTTGCCATTCCTTCGGACGGCGTGAAAAAATACAAATATGCAAAGTCCGAAAAAATATACGAACGCACTTATCAACGAGACGAGTCCGTATCTGCGGCAACACGCGAATAATCCGGTGAATTGGTATGCCTGGAACGAAGAATCTCTGCAAAAAGCGAAGGATGAAGATAAACCGATCCTTTTGAGCATCGGCTATTCGGCGTGTCACTGGTGCCATGTGATGGAACACGAATCGTTTGAAAATGAAAAGATCGCCGAAATTATGAACGAGCATTTCATCAACATCAAGGTTGACCTTGAAGAACGCCCCGATCTCGACAAGATCTATATGAATTTTGTGCAGCGCACCAAAGGTCAGGGCGGCTATCCCCTGAATGTTTTCCTCACGCCCGATCAGCGGCCCTTTTACGGCGGCACCTATTATCCGCCAAGCCCGCGATACGGAATGCCGAGTTGGGAGCAGATCCTTTTGAGCATCCAGAATGCCTGGGAGGAAAAACGCGAAGAGATTCTGCATTCGGCCAATGATATCTTGGGCGAACTCCGCCGGATCGGTTTAGCGGAATTTTCGGGTGAGAATCTGACGGAAGACCAGCTCGATACGGCATTTCAAAGTTTTCTGAGATATTTTGACCGGACAAACGGCGGTTTCGGCGGTGCTCCGAAGTTTCCGCCGCCGATGACACTTGAGTTTCTATTGCGGTATTACAAACGCACGGGTAATGAAGACGCTCTGAATATGGTCATCAAAACCTGCAACAAAATGGCTCTCGGCGGGATTTACGACCAGCTCGGCGGAGGTTTTCACCGCTATACGGTGGATGCCATCTGGCTCACGCCGCATTTTGAGAAGATGCTCTATGATAACGCCCAACTGGCAAGAATCTATCTGCATCTTTTCCAAATTACAAAGGATGAGTTTTACAAAAAGATCGCCGTCGAAACGCTCGAATATGTAAGACGCGAAATGCTCGACGAGAAGGGCGGTTTTTATTCGGCACAGGACGCCGATTCGGAAGGCGTCGAAGGAAAATTCTTTGTCTGGACGCCCGAAGAGGTTCTGGAAATCTTAGGCGAACAGGACGCTCCGCCGTTTCTTTTTTATTACGATATTTCCGAAGACGGAAATTTTGAGGGCAAAAATATCCTCAACATCAAAAATTCCATCGCCGAAACCGCCGAGATTTTTGAACTTTCTGAAGAAGAATTAAAAGATTCTCTGGAACGCGGGAAGCAAAAACTTTTTGACGAAAGGGAAAATCGCATCAAGCCGTTCCGCGATGAAAAGGTTTTAACGGCCTGGAACGGTCTGATGCTGGCGACGTTTGCGGAAGCTTCGGCGATTCTCGATTCAAAGGAATATCTCGAAATTGCCCGAAAAAACGCCGATTTTATTTTGGAAAATCTTCAAACGGACGAAAAACATCTTTTGCGGAGCTGGAAAGACGGCGAAGCGAAATTAAACGCCTATCTTGAAGATTACGCCAATTTGGCCGACGGTTTGTTCGAACTTTTCGAGGTTTCGGGCAATGTAAAATATCTCGATGAATCAAAAAGACTTGTCGATTTGATGATCTCGGAATTTTGGGACGAAGATGCGGGCGGGTTTTATTTTACCTCTAAAGATCACGAAGAACTGCTTGTTCGCACCAAAGATTATTTCGATAACGCGACTCCTTCGGGAAATTCCGCCGCAGTGGATGTCTTATTGAAACTTTCGAAGGTTTTCGGCGATGAAGATTATCATCGGTATGCGACGACCGTTCTAAAACTCATTACATCGCAATCAAAGGCTTATTCCTGGGGAGCGTTCGGACGAGCTTTGCAGGCTTTGGAATTCTATCAGGGAGCGGTTAAAGAAATCGTTCTTTTGGGCGAAAAGGGAAATGATCTGGAGAGATTTATATTTGAAAATTATTTACCGAATAAGGTCGTTATATTGGCTGATGATGCCGAAAAGAATGCGGATTTTATTCCGCTTTTGGAAAACCGTGAAAGAATTGACGGAAAACCGACCGCTTATGTTTGTGAGAATTTTACCTGTCAAAAACCGGTTACACGGATTGAGGAACTAAAAGAACAGATAAATGTCTAAAATTATTTCAAATGTTCAGATAAAATAAAGCACGTTGGTTTTTAAGCAACGTGCTTTAAATTTTTAAATTGTTTTTAGATGCTTACGGTTTGACGGCATCTTTTGCTTTATCAGCCGCGTCTTTGGCCGCATCAGCCGCTTTATCAACAGCTTCTTTTGTTTTATCAGCCGCATCTTTGGCCGCATCTTTGGCCGCATCAGCCGCATCTTCAGCTTTGTCGGCAGCATTAGCCGCTTTATCGGCAGCGTTAGCATTTGAATTAGCGTCGTTTGCATTTGATTCCGTGTTGGCTTCATTTGCTTCGTTAGCGTTTTCATTTGCTTCGTTAGCATTTTCGTTTGCATTTACTTCCGTATTTGCGTTGTTGGTGTTGTCACCGGCCGGGGGACATCCGATTGCCAAGATACCGAATACTAATACTGCGGTTAAAAGTAAAATTTTTTTCATTGTTAATTATTCTCCTGTCTTCTTCAAAGATAAATTTAATTTATTACTTAGAAACTGTCGAATGACAGTCTTTGGTTTTGTACTGTTCATTTAGAACATTTGCTCAATATAAATATCGAACGGACATTAGTCAAATAAAAAAGGCACAATTTTATAAATTATGTGCCTTATATTTTCTGATTTCTCTTTAATTCATAGATGATCTTGATAATAAGTTAAGCCTTATTATTCACCGTCTGTTTTCGGAGCGGCTCCGCTATTGGAGTTGTCTTTTTTGTCATCCATATTAGCGTTGTCTTTTTTGTCATCCATGTTGGAATTGTCTTTGTTATCGCCGGTGTTGGCATTATCATTTCCGGTATTGGTGTTATCCGGGGTTGTTTCCGGGGTAGCTTCGGGTGATGTGGTCGTATTTGTGTTATCTACGTTAGCATTGTTTGCATTACCATCTTCGGCCGGGGGACATCCGAGTCCTAAAGCACCGATAGCCAAGACTACTG
>JBGTRS010000332.1:0-5614 GCA_041940665.1 Pyrinomonadaceae bacterium
AACAATAAATGATATTCCTGTTCCGAATGTTTATGTGGTCGAATAGAAAATGTCTTTTTTTAAAAGTTCAGGAATGCCGATTGCTTGTATATGGGTTTACGGTTTGGTTTATTCATAAGCCGTAAATTTATATACACAGGTGCATTAATCTATGAATAAGAGAAGACAAGAAGCGATTGATAAACTTAGAGAATTGATACAAGATGTTGAAACGGCAATGCTTACGACGCTTGACGAAGGAATTTTGCGGTCGCGTCCGATGATTACCCAGCAGACCGAATTTGACGGTGATCTGTGGTTTTTTACCGACGTTCAAACCCATAAAGTTGATGAAATAATGCGGGACAACCGTGTCAATGTTTCATACGCTTTGCCCGAAGCCAATACATACGTTTCGGTTTCCGGCACGGCGGAATTTTCAACCGATGAAGATAAGATGGCACAGCTTTGGGATCCGCTTTTGAAAGCCTGGTTTCCCGGAGGTCTCGACGATCCGAATCTGATCCTTTTGAAAGTCAACGTCGAACGGGCTGAATACTGGAACGTCAAAAGCAACGCGTTTGAGCAGATCGTCGGTTTCTTAAAAGCCGTCGCCACCGGAGAAAGAGCCGACGGCGGCGAAAATCAGAAAATCAATTTGTAATTTGACCGGTAAAGAGAATTGACCCGGACGGCGGATAAAAAAATTTGCCGTCCGTTTTTTTTATCAAACGAGAACAAATTCAATCTCCTCAGTATCCACTTACGCCCGCCGATTTTTATTCAAAAGATAAAAATCGGGAGATCAGCCAAAAATTATATGAAGAGCAAAAACTGTACGCGGAATTCAGGCTTTATAAGGATGTCGAACATACCGTGACGAAAGAAATGACCGCAGACATCATCACCTTTTTTTGAAAAGCATAAGAATAAAATTTTAACCTTTGATTTCGTATTCTATATATAAAGGCTCTTCTTTTGGAGATTCGGCAATCTCATTGCCATTCTCGTCCTTCTTTTTGGGCGGGTATCTCAGAAAAGTCTCATTACTGAATTTAATTTTATTGTCAAGAAAATCATCAAGTTCGGATTTTGACAAACCGCCGGCTGAAATATCCTCACACTTTTTCTTGAAGGGAGTCTTCATCTGTTTTTCTGAAACAAGTGAGCCGACCTCGTCCGCCAAGATGACTCTTCCTCTCGTGCGTTTGAGTAAATCTTTTTCAAGATTCTCATCCGGCATTTCCCAACCTGCCGGATTTTTCTTCGTTGTTTTACTTCTTGCAAATCTTCGGTCGGTTGGCACCATCGCAACCAGATCATTTGAGAATTCGGGATAACCCATCATCTCCAAACCGTGTTTTTTTAAGGTCGCATTATGACTTCCGTGATGTCCGACCTTGTATAAAATACACCTGTTTAATAAGTCTTTGGCAACAATTTTTTTGGTCTTTTTTGTTTTTTTATCCTCAATCTCCCATTCCAAATCCTTCCACGAATACCAGTTGCCGAACTGAGCATCGCCCGGAAAAATCAAGACCTTTCCGCTTTCGATCAATTCGATGGCAAAAGCCAGACAAGTATTATTGGTATAAGAATCGAGACGTAAAGCTAAGTTGCCCGCCGCCAACAACCAATCTTCTTCGATCTGTCGCCAATTTAAATTTTCATTTTTAGCCGAACCATAAGTTTCTCTGAAATATTTTTGACGTAAGGCTCTGCCTGTTTCAATCTGAAACCTTTTATCGAAAGGTAAATATGCTTCGGAATCGAAAACATCCGTATTCTTATCGGATGCCGCCAAAAAACTTTCCGCTAAAGCCGTTCCTAAAAAATGTCTGTATGATTCGGCTTCTCTTTCGGCTTTGGTAGTCGGTTCTTTAGCGGTAAATAACTCTGTTTTTTCGGGCGGTCCGAGTATATAAACGCGAACATCATCCTCCAGACCATCCAAATTCAAAATTTTGCCCGGTGTGCAAAACGTTTTTTGGGCATTATCTTTTTTCAAAATGTAATCCCAGGTTCTGGAATTATCCTCAAGGACTTTTTTGTTCTTCTTTTTTATACCAAAAAATTCATTTACCAAAGAATTCACCGTTTCCCGCCAAGCTTCGAATTCATCGGTTTCTATTTGTTTATGCTCCAAAGCCGCTCGAATTCCCTTTGAATAAATACTAAACTCATCACGAACGGACTTAAATTGTGGATGATTCTGATCTTCGGTCCAACCCAACCAAACTTTTTCAAAAGTTATTTCATCAAAAATCTTTTTCGCCATCCAAAATCCCGCCGTATGGTCGTAATGATCGTGAGACAAAGCAACCACATCTAAATAACTATTGGTATCTTTCTTTATATTTTTTGCAACCGATTTCATAATGTCAGGTCCCTTTGTCGTAGCAAAGAAAATTCCGCAATCAACTAACATATTAAAATCTTTTTGCCCTTCTTTCTTAAAAGTTATCAGGAAACAATCTCCTAAACCTTGGCGATACATACGAACGGATACCGAGAGTTTATTATTTGACATTTTTTATTTTCTCCTTGGCAGCATTAAATATAATCGTGTAAAAAGGAAAACGGTTCCTTATTTTTGTCTTCTACAGATAGTCCAAAATATGTATTTCTAAGTGAAAGTCCGGTGGGACTGGTTTGGTATTCTATTTGACGTTTCAGGCGTTCATTATCGGTAATATCTTTTTTAATGGAATACCGCAGACTCATATCCTTTAAATCCAAAATTAATGTGCATCCGCCTCGAAATTTTCCGCTAGCCAATTCTTTTAAATCTCTGGTTTGACTAATAGAAATTATTACCTGATTCAACATATTTCCATCAGGCCCGATCCGACGGGCTCCGCGTAAGGAATGAACTTCGAAAACATATCTTTTGCTTTTATGTCTTAATCCTTTTACTTTCGGATAATTCGGGTCTTGCACGGTTAAATGTTCTCCCAAATAGAGTCCGGTTGTTTTGTTGAATTTTTCCAGATACGTTTGATCACTGAGTATTTTCTTCTCCTTAAAATTTGCCAACGAATTATGCACTTTAGCCTTGGCAATATGAGTTAAGATGTATGTTTTTTCTCTTTCGCTAATTTTTGACCATTTTTCCTGTTGATCTTCTCGTAATAATTCCTTTAAGAGTTTTTCGGGCATTTCGTTAACATATTCAATCTGACTGATGAAATCTCTCAGGTCGCCGGCGATCTCGCTGAATATTCCCTGTTGTTCTTCATCCGTGGCACGTGTCCAGCACAAACTTTCTTCAGAAAGCGTTCGGGTATCACGGGGATAAATCCCCCGTTTACGAAAAGCATCAATTAAAGCGATGCGGTATCCGCGATCATCATTCGGAACTAAGTCTGTATCTGCCGTGATCAAAGCCCGCAAATAATCACCAAAGTTGATATCAACCGGCGGACAATAATCTAAAGCCCGGATGCACATATTTAAGATATGCTGTGCCGTTTTAGTGGCCTCATCCGCCAGCCGTTTGACCAAATCGGGATGAATCGCTCCGGGTTCCAGCAAACCTGTTCCATTGGTTGCGATTCTTAAAAGATCGGAAATTCTGGATTTATAAATAGCTAAAAAAGCATCAAAAATAGCGGCAACCAGAATCGCTCCCCGGTCATGAGGTTCTTTGACCCGTTCCTGATATTCCGAGGGATCAGGTTTTTTCTCAATATAGTCCCGTAAAGCCCCATAATTTCCGATCGCATTACCAAATTGATGTCCCAAAGCAGAAAGTAAAGTCTTCGTATCCAGATTCCCTTGCGTTTGAGCAATTTGATGATGAACAACTTCAGGAAAAGTAAAATGTTGAAAAATGGCCACAATGTCGGCAAAGGCTTCGTGAAACGCAAGGGAATCCGGGTGAGTTGCCTCAACAAAGCGGCTGTGCATCCCATCTAACAGAGCGTGCGTAGTTTCGTGCGTAATTATGTCGTGAGACAAACAAGTAAATACCATTCCGCCCGGAATCTGATTCCCCGACGCCTTTGCGGTTGCCGGAAAATACCCGAAAAGCAGGGATTTTTTTTTCGGACTATAGTAAGCATTTGCCTGCCGCAAAGCATGCGGATACATTCTTAGACGCCTTGTGAACACCTTTTTATAACCATTTTTCATATGCGACGACCAAAGGGCTTTTCGTCCCAGAGCCTTTTCGAAATGTTTGATGGTCGTCATCGCTACGGCATAAACCATCTGCTGATGAAACTGCGGATTTCCCTCCGACGGGCTTAAACCATCCTGAGCTAAAATGTGCGGGTCGTTTAGATCAACCGGTTCATAGAAACATCCGCTCGCCGGGTCATAATCAATTACTTCGAGGTATTCGCCGATCGGACCTTTTTCCAGATTATCTTCCCAATCAGTTTTGAAAATTACTTCATTGACAAAAGCCGTATCCAGTTGCAGTGACAAACTCGGATCAAATGCGTAACCCCGCAAACGTCTGAAAACCGGAGTTGGAACCGAATAATCAAAATTTTTCTTTGTATCGGGCATAGAAACCATCCTTCCTGGGAATAAATATTTTGAACCTTTACTTAGTAATGCAGATTTGAGCAAAAATATTACGTCTTTTGAAAAAATTTCAAATCAGAGTTCCTAAATTTCCCGGATATTTATCATTTTGCCCTCGGCATTTGAAATTCGGGCCGCGTCCAGAACTCTCTGCACCTGCCAGCCGTCCTCAAAGGTTGCGGCGTGTTCTATCGCGGTTCTTCCTTCCCTTATCGCCGAAATTATCTCTCTTGCAAAAACCGTAAAACCGCGTGTCCAGCCGCTCGCTTTTGTATTCGGCGGTATATCGCCCAATTCGACTTCGATCTCTTTCCAATCCTTCTCGCCCATTTTGGCAAACCGGATCTCGCCGCTTTCGCCGACAATGATCGAGCCCTGCGTGCCGAAGATCTCAGATTTAAAATCATATTTTCCGGCTTCAACGACCGACAGCGAAGCCGTTCCGCTCGCATCGTCCGTTGTTAAATCCGAGTCGGCGAATTTTAAGATCATATTGACCTCATCATCGGTCGTCACTTTTCTTTTTTCGCCGCGTTCGTCAAACCGTTCCTTGATGTTCGTTTTCAAATGACAAAAAACATCCGTTATCTCCGCTCCCAAAAACCAGCGGAAACCGTCCACCGCGTGCGAGCCGATCGCTCCCAGAGCACCGCCGCCCCGTGCTTCGTCCGACCACCAATTCCATTTTACATCCAAAGTTCCGCGTGAAGCGTTGCGGAACATCTGTTTGAAATGGATGACCTTGCCGATCCGCCCCTGCCGGATCATCTCATAGGCTTTTCGTCTGCCGTTCAAAAAACGAAGTTCGTGGTCAATCAAAGCGAGCAAACCTTTTTCCTTTGCCTTAGCGGTCATCTCCTCTGCTTCCTTGGCATTCATCGCCATCGGCTTTTCGCATAAAATATGTTTATCGTGTTCGAGGGCAAAGAGCGTCATCTCATAGTGCAGATCGGGCGGAGTCGTGATGCTGATGAGATCAATGTCTTCGCGTTTTACAGTTTCCTTCCAGTCATCCGTAAAATGTCCGATCCCGAACTCCGCGGCGGTCTTTTCGGCGTTGGCAATGTTGGCACTCGCCACCGAAACGATTTCCGCGTCCGCA
>JBGTRS010000333.1:0-5601 GCA_041940665.1 Pyrinomonadaceae bacterium
CGCAGATAAAATTAGCGATCAACGGCGGTGCGGCAAAATCCGTAACGCCCTGGAACGCCGCCTATTCGCCGGGCGAGTACGACAATTCGAGAACGGTTGATGCGGCAAGAAACGCGGTCGTCTGCAAAGCGGTCAAAAGCGACGCGTATGTTCTGCAGGGAACTTCACCGAAGCCTACAAAAATTGATACGGCCTGGGTTACATACGATTTTGATCTCGCTCCGAACGAGACGAAAACGATGATCTTCGTAAATTCTCTCGGCGAGACAAAGGAATTTGCCGAGAAACATTATGACCGCATAATGAAGAATTTCGACGCGGTTTTGAAGGAAACTACCGACCGTTGGAACGAGGAAATGAAGGCGGCGTTTACACCGGACAACAAAATTTATTCGGGCCATCTGCCGATCTTAAAAACGAGCAACGATTCCTTAAAACGCATCTATCACACCGCCGCCATGCACGCGATGTATTTCCGCCGGACAACTCCGCATTCAGTTTACGGCACGACTTACGGAACTCTGATGCCGCGTTATTGGGAGACGACGACTTTCCTGTGGGATATTTCTTTGAGTGCGATGCTTTTTGCGATGCTCGATCCCGTTGTACTGAAAAAAATGATGGAAACCTGGATGACATTAAACATCCACAATCATTTCGGAACGGAATACTTAACGGGTGCGGGAGTCGGGCCGTGGTATTCGGTCAATGATTACGCGATGTCGCGGATGGCCAAAGAATATTTGCGTTGGACGGGCGATTTGACGTGGCTTGATAAAGAAGTCAACGGCAAAAAGGTTCTTGATTATTTAATTTCTTACGCCGAACATTGGCGGGAACTCGACAAAAACGGACACGGGCTGGCCGATTACGGCGGAGTCCATAATTTGCTCGAAGCGGTTTCGAGTTACGTTCACGAGGTCGCGGGTCTTAACGCGGCAAATGTTCATAATTTACGTTTTGCCGCCGAATTGGTCGAATACAAAGGCGATAAACAAAAAGCCGCCGCTTACAGAAAAGAAGCTGACGAACTCGGCAAGAGAGTTCTGGAATTATACGTCGAAGGCAAAGGAATTTATCGGTGCAAATTGCCGGACGGCTCGTTTAATGAAGTCCATCATTGCTACGATTTCGGGACGACCTTGATGAACATCGGCGATCTGATGCCAGATAAACAAAAGAAAGAAATGGTCGCGTTTTTCAAAAACGAACTGCAAACGCCGACCTGGATGCGGGCACTTTCGACCAAAGACAAGGACGTCACGTTCAGCATCCGCCCCGACCATCAATGGACGGGAGCCTATTGCTCGTGGGCGGCTCTGGCTTTGAGCGGTTTGTATGTCGCCGACGAAGTTGATATGGCCACCGATTGGATCGAAGGTCTGGCCAAAACCGCCGAGCAAGGTCCCTACGGACAAGCCCATTTTACGGAAGTTTACGCTCCGCCCGAATCGAACGGCAGTGCATTAAAGACGCCTTCCGATCAGCCGTATATCAATGACTGGGCGTGTGTTTCGGGCTGTAATTATCTCGAACCGATCGTTGATTCGATCTTCGGTATTGATGCCGGATTATTCGGTGAAATAAAGGCGAATCCAAAATTCGGTAAAATTGATCCGAAGGCGGAATTGGTAAATATAAATTATCAAGGCACGAAATACACAGCGTCGAAGAACGGTGTTAAAAAGGCGTAGATAAATTAAATCTTCTGGGCTTTCCTTTGCATCTTTGCGATTTTGCGGGAAATATATTCGAGAGAAGAAAAGAATCCCGCAAAGGGGCAAAGAGGCAAAGAAAGAACTAAAGTCTTTGATTTCATTGAATAAGGTTATGAAAAAACTTTTCTTAATAATTATTTCAATATGTTTTGTGTTTTCCGCATATGTACAAACGCAACCGACGACGGGATTTGCAGCGGAAGGCGGAGCGAAATATTGGGTGCAGGAAAATGTTGTTTACGGCGTTGCCAATAACACGCAATTAAAACTCGATGTCTGGTATCCGCACGCCGTTAAAACTCCGACTCCGACGCTTGTTTACATACACGGCGGCGGCTGGATTTTCGGAACGAAAGAGGGAAGCGTTCTACAGTTTCTGCCCTTTCTGGAAAAAGGCTGGCGGGTCGTCAATGTCGAATACCGGATGGCCGGCAATTCACTGGCTCCGGCGGCGGTAGAAGACACGCGGTGTGCTTTGCGTTGGATTTATCGCAACGCCAAAGCCTACAATTTCGATAAATCGAAGATCGTTTTAACGGGACATTCGGCCGGCGGGCATTTATCGCTGATTACGGGAATGCTTCCCGACGGTACTCCGCTCGATAATAATTGCTACGCCGTTGAAGAATTCGGCGATGAAAAAATGAAGGTCGCGGCGATCATCAACTGGTACGGGATCACCGATGTAAACGATATAATTCAGGGCGAAAATTTGAAAAATTACGGCGTGATGTGGATGGGAAGTCAAACGAACGCCGAAGAGATCGCTAAACAGGTTTCGCCTTTAACTTATGTGAGAAAGGATCTTCCGCCGATCTTGACGATTCACGGCGACAAGGATGATGTCGTTCCGTATTCGCACGCCACGCGTCTAAAGGAAGCCCTCGACAAACAAAAAACGACGAATGTTCTGCATACGATCAAAGGCGGAAAACACGGCGGGTTTTCGCAGGCAGAATATCTGGCGGCTTACGACGAGATTTGGAAATTTTTGAAAGACAACGAGATTTTTGAATAAGAAATTATTAACCACAGATGAACACGGATGGACACAGATTTTCGAAAAAGATGTTATTAGATTTAATAAAATATACTATCTATGACCATAGATTTTGTATTAGCTGAATCTTCTACATCTTAAAATTCATAGAAAATCCTTCGTATTAATCTCGTGTCCATCGCGTGTTCATCTGTGGTTAGTAATTTCTTGAAAATTAAAAAATGAAAATAACCGATATAAAAGCGACGACCGTGACAGTTCCGCTCGAAGCCCCGCTTCGCCACGCAGCGGGTTGTCATTGGGGTAGATTTGTCCGCACGATCGTCGAGGTGGAAACCGACGAGGGCATTACGGGCTTAGGCGAAATGGGCGGCGGCGGCGAATCGGCGGAAAATACTTTCCGGGCGATGAAGGATTATCTGCTCGGACATAATCCGGCAAACCTCGAGGAAATGCGTTTCAAGATCGCCAATCCGACCGCATCGCTCTACAACAACCGGACGCAGATTCTGGCCGCTCTGGAATTTGCCTGTCTCGACATCATCGGTCAAAAATGGGGCGTTCCCGTTTACGAAATTTTAGGCGGCGCTCTGCAGACGGAAGTTCCGTTCGCTTCCTATCTGTTTTTCCGCTACTCCAATCCCGAAAGCGGCGAAAACGAGATCCGCACGCCCGCACAACTCGTCGCCCACGCCAAAGACCTAAAGGAAAAATACGGGTTTACATCGCATAAATTAAAAGGCGGAGTTTTCCATCCCGAATATGAACTCGAGTGTTTTCGGGCATTGGCTGAAGAATTGGGAACGGACAAAATGAGCGGCGATTCCTTCCGTTTTGATCCGAACGCCGCCTGGTCAACCGAGCAGGCGATCTGGTTCGGGCAGAATATCGAAGACCTTCGCAACGATTATTTTGAAGACCCCGTTTTCGGTCTGCACGGAATGCGGCGGACGCGCGAGATGGTCAGAATCCCGCTCGCCACGAATACGGTCGTCGTCAATTTTGAACAACTCGCCGCCAATGTTTTAGATACAGCGTGCGATGTGATCCTGCTTGATACGACATTTTGGGGCGGAATTCGTCCGTGCGTCAAGGCGGCGGGCATTTGCGAGACGTTTCAGTTGGGCGTTGCCGTTCATTCGTCGGGCGAACTCGGCATTCAATTAGCAACGATGCTTCATCTCGGAGCGGTCATTCCGAATCTGTCGTTTGCGGCGGATGCTCATTATCATCATCTGACCGATGACATCATCGTTGGCGGAAAATTTGAATACAAAGACGGCAAGATAAAAGTTCCGGGCAGTGCCGGTTTGGGCGTAAAACTCGACCGCGACAAGTTAAACGAATACAGCGAGCTTTACAAAAAACTCGGCGGATATCCGTACGACAAAGATCCGCTCCGCCCCGATTGGTCGCCGGTCGTGCCGAATAACCGCTGGGCTGACCCGAACGATGACCGGACGCCGGAAGTTTTTTAATTACCCTCAACTAAGAAAAAAGCCCCCGGGAAAATTTTGGATTCCGGAAACAGAATTTTCTCTTCTTTTTTTACCGGCAAAACAGATCTTTCGTCGGAAATGTTTGACGAAGATCAGCGAAGGAGGAAAAATGAAGAAAAAATCACTATTCAAAAATATAAAAAATGCCAGACCTGAGTTGAGAGATCATTTGCGGCAAAGCTGTCGGATGGTTTTGTTGTATTTAGGCATATTCGTTCTGATCTGCGGAGCAAGCCTTTCTCCTGCGGCGGCTCAAACCTGTGATGTGACGGCATCGCCGGGCGTTCCCGATGCGGAATTCGACGCGATCTTTACGCAGGACGGCCCTGGGCAAGGTCTGGAACCGGCGGGGAGTGCCGGTTGGACGGGCGGCGACAGCACCTATTCGGTGAAATTGCCGGACGGCGATACGGCTTTCTTTTTTTCGGATTCATACATCGGCGAATATCCCGAGTTAGAAGGCGACGGAACGGTGAGGAGAAATTCCAACGGTCTGAGAACAAGGCAGTCCAATTGCGGTCCGCCGATCTGCGATCCGCCGACCGTGCTCTATCGGTCTCACAACAGCATTGTCGTCCGCGACCACGAAACGGGCGAACTGCGGACACTGGCCGGTCCGAAAGACGTTGCCGGCTATTCGACTTCTTATTTTTCGCCTCTGCTCGGTGCCGTGACCGGCACCTATTTCTGGATGGGCGATGCGGTCGTTGTTCAGACCGATGCCGCCGGCACCAAGAAATTATGGGTTTTTCTGCTGGAGTTCGACAACAGCTGGGATTTTAAGGGAACCTCGGTCGCCCAGCTTTCTCTGCCCGATCTGCAGATCGAATCGATCCGCTCCATCACACCACCGCTCGGCACGGTCAGTCCGATCTCGTGGGGAGCCGCTCTTTACCTGGAAGGCGATTACGGCAACCGGACGCTCTATATTTACGGAATGTTTTCCGACAGTACGGTGCAGAAAAAACGTCCGTTTATCGCCAGAGTCAATCCCGATCTCGGATTCGATACGGCGATGAATTCGACGAACTGGACTGTCTGGAACGGCAGCGGATGGGTGGCGGGCCTGGAAAATGCCGTGCCGCTGATCGGAGCGGAAGGCGATCCGAACAACGGAAGTGATTCGATCAGCGATGAATTCAGCGTGGCGAAGGTTAATACCGGGAGCGGCTCCGGTTTTGTCCTGATCGGGATGGATACGACCGCTCCGTTCGGATTGTGGAAGGACATTACGCTTTACACTGCCTGCAATCCGCAGGGACCTTTTTCGGCGAAACAGATCGTCTATTCAACGCCGGAGGCCAATTCCAGAAAAGTTCCGGGGATGACCGAAACGGAAAGTCTGGCGGGCGGAATGTTCGTCTATAACCCGCATCTGCATATG
>JBGTRS010000334.1:0-5579 GCA_041940665.1 Pyrinomonadaceae bacterium
AGCACCCAGTTCCTCGTGGTTTAGCTCCATTTTCTTGACTAGGGCATTCACGCGAGAAGTGACCTTCCTCTCCACATTTGAAACAACCTGTTCCTCTGGGTTTGTCTCTATAAAAATATAATGATAAATTAGTAGATACTTACTCTCCATCTTCCGCCTTCTATTGTGCCGCAATATCATCCCTAACCTAACCACCTGAAACCTTTCCTCTTCCAAATCTCCTACTGTACTTGAAGCCATAATCATAATCAATTCTGATTCTTTTTCTATCAATTGACTAGTTTATTTAAATTGTTCAGGATTATTTTTATTTTCGGTAATTTCTATCAAGGTCCGGGCGGCTTGCAAATTTTGAAAATTATCGGCAAAACTTTCCAGACTTTCTATAGCAGACTGTCTGACCAAGAAATCAGTTTCAGCGTTGAGAGCTAAAAATCGGATAGTGTTCAATCCATCCTGTAAGTTTATTTTACCGACTGCCCGAACTGATCGGTAAAGTCTTTCGTAATCGTTTGTCTGATTTAATCCTTTAAGAATAAAAATTTTATCCTCACTCGTGCCAATCGAGCCTAAAGTCTCCAATGACGCTTGAAATAAAAAATCTTTTGAATCAACCGCGTGGTCTCTTAAATATGTTAAAACCTCCGTCTTTTCATCCGCATTCAAATTGATACCGGGTAAAATTTTTATCAGTTTGTATTTAATATCGGCGGGAGTGGCCGTGTCTGTGAGCAAATTGAAATAATTAGGATTGGCGAAATCCGGATTTAAAGGAATCTTCCGTTCTATGCGAATTAATTGTTCGTAACCCCGAAAAATAAATCCGGGATTAATAAGACCGGGTTCTTGCTCTCTTAATATATTTTCTATTTCATTTTGAGCCGTACTGATCCGATTTTGAATTTCGGTTGAATCTGAAAAAAGTATTTTCAGAAGCATTAAATTATAGATGGCAATACGAGCATTGCCATATCTGGCAGAGTCTACGATGGATATTATTGAAATATCCACTTGAGCAAAATCACTTCGCAGTTTTGGTCTTGCTAAAGTTACCGTGCCTTGATCCATTTTGCCGTTTGAAGTGATGAATTCATTTTTATTTTTATCTGAATATCCGGCTGCCTGGTAATGAATTTTTACATTTAGCCCGACAGGCACTAAAAAGCTGTAATTGTAATTATTTTCCGTCCATTTTTGATTACTGCCGACTCTTTTTACAGTCACTGTCGGCTTAAACCCGTCCGGCGGAAGCCTCCGAATGTCTTCACCCATGACAACTCCGGTTATATTCGCTGTTTGAGCATTTATCGTTGCTACTTCAAATAAACAAAAAACAAAAATCAAAATATAAAATAAAACTTTCATTTTTTTATCTCCTTCTGAAACCAGTATTCGGCCTCTAAATTTTCATTTGATAAATCAAGATTTTCCTCGTTACTCCCGACACATACGGAAATGTCAATATCAAAAGGATTATCCTGAGGTGTAACTATCCATTCTTTTATATTTTCATCCGGATTATCCATTTCACCTTCATCCTTATTAGGTTCGTATTTTGTAAATGTAAAAATTTTTCCGCTCCCGATAAAGCGTAATCTGATTCCGACCTGGTCATAATCATCTCCAATTTTCAGATTATCCATTGAAACCGAATACCAGAAAGTTTTCTTGAAGTTGTCCCTGTTTAATTTACTGCAACCGGGTTTTACTTCGATCTTCTCGGACGGAATATCATATCTCCTGCTTTTTTTAATTTTGGAGACGGGCGGTTCCGGAATGGTGTAAATGTCATCGCTTGTTTTGCTCAGTTTATGTCTTTCTCCGTAAATCACATCAAATTTCAGGTTTTCCAGAGCCGTCCTTAAAATGTTCGCCTTAAAAATGCCCTCTTTATTCGTATGAATTTTTCCGCTCAACTGATTCGGCAATAAGATTTCCGCTCCGACAACGGGTTCGTTATTCGGAAACAAAACCTTGCCTTCGTATCCGACTATCGTATCGGGAGGCGGAATTATTTTTGAAAATAAAATTATAAACCCGATCATAAAACCGGTAGATGTCACAAGCGTTATCGGTTTTTTATACTTTGTCTCCGGCGGAACAAGCGAAAACAAAACCAAAGCACTGAATAGTCCGGTTAGAGCGGCTGTCAGAAACTGAACAAAATAATTGGTTTGAACGGTTTCCATATTATATAGAATAAACGAGATCAAAATCGAAAAACCGATCAGTCCGATAAACAAAACAATGGCTCTTTGCCAAAATTCGTCTTCAAAAAGTTTTTTAATGAGCCACACCCAAATTGTCTGGTCTGAAACTTCGATTTCATATCTGTTGCTACCGGTTATTGTAAGGTCGTCTTCCTTTCCGTTTTTTTCGATTCTGATAGCGTCAGCGTCATTCGGAACATTATCAATTTTGAAGATTCCGTTTTCATTGGTTCTGGTTTGGAGATCATAGGCAGGAATTATCACGGTCGCACCGGAAACGGCTTTATTGCTTTTTTTATCAATGACCGTTCCTTTGACGGTTTTCCCGAGATCAATTTCATATCTATGCGAATCGTTTATTTGCGTGACAACACTGAAATTCTGTTTTGTTATTCGCAGACTGGAAGCGTTCAGCGGAACTTCATCAATTCTGAAATCGCCCAATGAATCGGTTTTTTTATCCAAAGTTGTATCATCGGGAATTCTGACGAGGGCATCCGGGACAAATTCACCCGTTCCTTGCCTGAAAACGGTTCCATGCACGATCTTGCTGTTCGAATGTAGGATCGGTTTAACCGGAGTTCCGATTTTATTTCTTCTGCCGCCGGCGTAATAACAAATTGCAAAATCATTATCTGCCGTTAATTGCGAAATTTGCGGATGCTGGGTTTCTTCATATGGCGGATAATTCTTTTTGCTTTTCTTCGGAACCGTTCTGAGTAAATGTTGAGTGACGTCAAGAATATTGGCATATCCCTCATCGTTTTCATCGGAGTTTTCGCCTGATAAGGCCTCGATCAAGGATTCGGTAAAGATGCTGTAAGGTTCCGCGGCGATGGAATATTCATCGGCCCGGCACGATGAGATTATGGCCCGGCCGCGTCCCTGATTTAATCTACTGAACAGAGCGGTCGGAGCTTTTTCAACAAAATTTTTCAAATAGGGCGAATCCCCGACATTTTTGCGTTTAACGATTCCTCCGGCAAAACAACAATCCAGGAAGATTATAAGTTTGTTTGCGTTCAAGGCGTTTATTTTTTCGTTAAACGTTTCAGCCGAAATTCCCGTTCCTGCATAATCCGTTTCATCGTAGTCGAAGGGCAAAAGATAATAGTCGTTTATCGAGCCTTCCGGTTCGCCGCCATGCCCCGAATAGTAAATGATTACGGTCGCATTATTATTTTGTCGAGTTTTTGCCGCCAAATCATCAAAAGCCTGCAAGATCGCCGACCGGGTTGCATTCCGGTCGGTTAACAGGATCACATTGTTTTCGCCGTATGCCGCCCTTCCGGGATCGGTCAAAATATTATAAATGCCGGTCGCATCCGTCACCGTCATAGGCAGGTCTTTACCGACACCGATTATCAATGCATAACCATTTGAAAAAGTTATATTTCCGTCCATTTTTTTCCTTTCCAGAAAACACCTGATCTAACAGGGTTATTATGAAATTTGAGAAAAGCTCCGTTGCACAAATCGTATTTGAAAAATGTTCCCTATTTACTAATGGCAATTTCCTTCAAAATATTACATTTTGAAAAAGTTTTTTTTTACAAAGTTAAAATCTCAGACCAAATACAATTACTTTTTAATAAAGTTCGTATGAGCCATAACCGCGGCGGCGTTGGCCGGAATTAAAATCGGTTCTTGCAGATACGGTTTCGGAGCGTATGAATGGACGGTTTCAAGGAGAGGTTTGGTCAAAAGTTCACCGGCTTTAAAAATGCTTCCGACCATTCCGATGGGAACTTTTTTGTTGTGTAAATTTAATTTTTTCAAGACGGCGAAAGCGGCCAGGCCGAGTTCAAAACCGGCGACGGAGAGAATTTCAATGGCGATCTCGTCGCCTTTGTGAGCGGTTTCGACGACATACCGGGCAAAGCCGGCAAGTTTTTTGTTGTCCATTTGCGGTGAATAGATGGCCACGACCAGATCCTCCGGCGTCGAAGCCCGGAAATATTCCGCTCCGACTTCGCTTAGTTTTGTCGGTTTCCCGCGTCCGTCCAAAGCTTTGGCGATGGCTTGCAAGGCTTGGGTGGCAATGCTGATACCGCCGCCTTCATCACCCGCGATCGGTCCCCAACCGCCCGCCATGGCTTGTTGACCTTTTTCATCCTGCCCGAAACAAACCGACCCGGTGCCGGAGATGATAACCAATCCGGCTTTTCCGAGCGTCGTACCGTACAGGGCAATCTCCGCATCGGTGACGACCTGCACTTTTTTCGTGCCCAAAGTTTCGATAATCCGGCGGCGGACGCTTTCGCGAAGATCAAGCCGGCGGACACCGGCCAAACCGAGCGTCGCGGCAACGATGTCGCCCGGATTTTTATGGGCCTTGTCACAAGCCGCATCGACCGCCTGCATTATGTTGGAAACCGCCGTTTCGACACCCACCCGCAGAGGGTTGGAAGGTCCGGCAAATCCTTCGCAGACAGGTTCTTTCTGATGATCGAGTAGGACGATGTGGGTTTTCGTGCCGCCGCCGTCAACGCCTAAAAAAAGATTTTGGGGATGAATTTTTCGTCTGTTTCCGATAGATTTGTTTGGCATCGGCAAAAATTTTCTAATTTAAAAAAATAACTTCTATTTTAGTGATACTTGACATATAATCAACTTCAAACAATTTTATAAATCCAATAAGATATTTTGATATTTGTTTGCGGTCGGTTGTCCGTTGTTAGTTGATTTATAACTTGAAAAAAACAACGGATTACGGACTCCGGACTACGGACAAAAAACGATGGAAATCAAACAATTAAAGGCTTTTGTGGCGATTGCCGAAGAGCGGACTTTTACCGCCGGAGCAAAACGCGTGCATGTCACCCAGGCGGCGGTTTCGATGCAGATCCGTCAGCTTGAAGAAGAGGTCGGGTTGCCGCTCTTTACGCGGACCCCGCGAAGAGTGCTTCTGACCGAAGCAGGTGAACTTTTACTGGACAGGGCGAGAAGAATTTTGCGGGAACACGATTCGGCCCTCGAAGAATTAGCCGAGATCGCCGGTGCCGAATACGGACGGCTTCGGATCGGTTCGGCTTCGGCGATGTTTGCCACCGAACAACTGCCGAGCATTCTGGAAAAATTAAAGGAAAAATATCCGAATGCGGAACTGTCGGTTTCCTCCGGCACGAGCGAAAGACTGGTGGATAAAATCCTGCACGGCGAGGTTGATATTGCCTTTGTTTCCCTGCCGATCGAAACCTCGAACGTGCAAACCGAATTGCTATACAGCGACGAGGTCGTCGCCATTGCCCATCCGAGTCATCCGCTGGCGGATGAAAAATATATCAGTGCCGCGAGGCTCGCCGGAGAAAATCTGATTCTCGGCGAACACGGCGGAAACACACGCCGGATGATTGATGATTTTTTTGA
>JBGTRS010000335.1:0-5549 GCA_041940665.1 Pyrinomonadaceae bacterium
CATTAAAATCCGTTTGCACTTCAATCTTTCCATCTTTTTCCAATGAGTCAACCGCGTTTAAGAGCAAATTTAATATAACACTTTTGAGTTTTTCTTCATCACCCTTAATGATCGGCAATGAATCGAATAGATTTAACGCCATCTCGACATTTTTTTTATCAATTATTTCCTGCACAAATGGAATTGTTTCCTGCACAAGTAAATTCACGTCAATATCGTTTTGTAATACTGTTTCAAACTAGCAAGCATTTCCATAAAGCCCTGCAAGCCTTGTTTCATCTCGTCGAGATATTCCTGTTTCGGGTCGTCCGTTTCGATCTCGGAATCGAGATGCTGGAGCCAAAGTGAAATGCCGCTGATGCGGTTTTGAATTTCATGCGAAATCTCCGATGTCATTTCGCCCATCGAAGCGAGTTTCGCCGCCTGCACCAGACGTTTTTGGAAGTCCTGCAATTCCCTGTTCATGCGGTTGACGGCCGTGGCCAGATCCTCGACCTCATCGCCGGTTTTGATATCCAGATCGAGATCGGTCTCGCCGCGGGCAATCTTGTTCGTTGCCGCGCTCACCTTTTCCAAAGGAACGGTTATATTACGCGAGGCCTTGGCCGCCAGAAACAGAACCGCCGCCACGGCAAAAAACAAAATTGAAAAAAAGAAAATCTGAAAAGCCGTCGGGATATAGTTTTCCGACCGGGTTTCAACCGTTCCGAGAAACCAGTGTTCTCCGGCTTGTTTTTGGAAATTGCCAACTTGCAAAAACGATTCGGACGGCAAAAAATAAATATGAACTCTTTCGCCTTCATTTTCAAAATCTTTTGTAAAATTTTCAAGATCGGAATTATTCAGCAATTTATTTGCTTCTTCGGCTAAATTTATCGCCGCTAAAATCTCTTCATCCTGTTTTGTATCGAAAGATTTTGCCAAAACCACGCCGCGGTCATCGAACAGAAAAGTCGCCAGTTCGCGTTTGAGGAGCGGACGCATCTCGCGTTCGAAAACATCCGTATTCAAAATCAGAACGACCATTCCGGTAAATTTTGCTCCGGCAATTCTCTGCGTAAAAATGGTCGCAAATTTTTCGGGCTGAATTTCGAGAACGGGAGTTTGCACGCTTCCCGTGATCAGAACGCGGCGGAAATAATCTTTATTTTTTATGCTTTTTAATTTTTTTTCATTCGGCAATTTGCTGAATTTTATTCGCTCGTGGCCGTTTTCATCGACCAGACTCAATTGCAGATAATACGGATTTTGTCTGAAAAAAAGTTCTAAAACCGTTTTGATCTGCTCATCATTCGCAGACTCATTTTCCAAAAATTCGGCTATGGCGGGAACATTCGATAAAAGTTCGATATCTCTGCGCGCCGAATCAACCTGCTGACCGATTCTGACAACTACTTCATTGAGACTCTGTTTTTTCTCTTCCTGATGCTGGATATGATTTGCCCGAATCACAAAATAATAGACCGCCAATGCCGTCAATAAAAACGGAATTAATATCAAAGGCAATGTGTAGCTTAAAATTTTCGTGCGAAGTTTCATTCTCAAGTTTAAATGACCGCCGAGACGCCGGGTTTTATTTTATGGGTTTGCCTCTAATGAAGTTTTGAGAAAATCTGATAAAAAAAATCTCATAAAATACATATTTTCTCAGCGCCCCGGCGGTTAATCTTCTGTTTCTATTTCCGAAACTTTCAGATCATCAAAATACGTCGGGGAAGAATAAAATCCGCCGATGCCGAACTTACCGGGCGGGAGTATCAGCTTTTCCCGATGACTCAAAAGCAGACGGTCTCCGACATAAAAATCAATCCGGGCGGATGTAACGACCAATCTGAATCGATACCAACGGCTGTTTTGAAATGAAAAACGTTTTTGCTCTAAAAGTTTTCCGCTGATTATATTTTTCGTCATCGGCAGTTCATCATCTTTTACACTCAGCCAGGCACCGTGCCGAAAACGGTTGGTAATGACATAATGCCGTAAGTCCGAAGACCGGAAATAGATCGAAGCCGCCGTGTGGGCGACCGAATCAAGTCTGAACCGGCCTTCCAAAATATATTCTTCCGGTTCGTCAAATTTTGCGAAAGATATAAACGGCGGTATATCACGGTTCGGCTGAACGCCCATATATGTTCCGTTTTCGATATTCCAAAAACCCTGGCTAACCTCCCATTTTTCCGCCGCACTGTCAGAAAAATCATCGGTGAAAAGCGATTCGCCTTTTTCAAATTTTATCGGAACTACATTTTCTTGTTTGATTTTCTTGTTATCCGGCCGAAGCAGTTCGTTTGTTTTTTCCAAAATATAATAAGAGGTTTTTGGCTTCTCCTCAGATTGTTTTCTCAAATTGAAAAGAAATTTCTCGTTTGAAATTGCGGCGATGCTGTTTCCGTAAGGATCGATCGTTTCTTCATTATCGGTTAGCGTAATTGATGGCGACCAGGATTGTCCCTCGTCATTTGAATAAGCAAAAGCGATCTGGCCGAAGAGAGTTTCACGTGAAGTCCACCATATACAAAAAATATCTCCGTTTATGTCGGTCGTCAAAAAAGGACGTTCATCGCGTCCTTCAAAAATGTCATTGAGCCTTTTGTTTTTCTCAAATGTCGTTCCGTTGTCGATTGACCGGCTAAAATATATATTCCAATCGTTATCTTCTTCTTTACCTTGATCCCGAAAATCTGCGAACGCAACATAAATATGATCACCGGAAACGACGACGGACGGGTTTAATTGCCAGACTTCCGAATCATCGTCATTTATTTTTCGGCTCGGCAGCCAATTTTTTCCTTTATCGTCCGAATATGAATAACGTATATCAAGTAGGGTTTTTGAATCACGCCAATCTTCCCAGAAAACTAAAAGTCTTCCTCTTGCTCCGATCACAAACTGCGGAGAATGCTGTTTTCCTTCCCGAAAATCATAATCAACCGGCTGATTCGGCGACCAGGTTTTTCCGCCGTCATTTGAAGCCGAAAAATAAATCAAAGAAAATCCGCGTCGGTTATCCATCCAAACCGAATAGATCTCATTTTCATTCGATTGCAAAATTTTCAGATCCCCCATATAAGCATCCTGTTCATCATTGATCTGAACAGGCGCGCTCCATTTTTCCAGTCCATTGACTGACCGCGAAAAAAAGATGTTCCCTTTTTGATAAGCAATCAGGCCGAGGTCTTTTCCTAAGAATTGAATCCCAAAGCCGCTGAATTCTTCGTCGGATTTTATCAATTCCGCTAATTTATATTCCCTTCCAAAGGTTTTTCCACCGTTTTCCGAAATCCTGAAAAATCTACCTATCTTTTTTCTATCCAAAAGACTTTTCTTGTCATATTGAACTAAAATGCGTCCCCGTCCGTCGGTTGAAATTATTAGGTTCTCAGATGCAAACCTATCCGTATTGCCGGGATCAAATTTGAATTCGCTTTTTTCGTATCTGAAAAATTCTTCGCTTTTGGTTTTGGTAGCGGTGGTCGGTTTGCAGGAAAAGTTGAAAATCAAACACAATATAAGCGTGGTGAGGACAAAATAATATTTCCATATCTGCGGAGAGCAAACAAACATTTCAAAAGTTATTTGGATTATTTTTTGTTTCCCGCAATCATCTTAACACAGAGATTTATTGAAGCCCAAAAAACTAAAAACCCCGCATCAATTTTATCAAAAGTTAAAAGGTGTTCGAAAATTTTTAATGGCGTCAACTTCAATCCTCCGGCTATTCCGAAAGCGCATCTTTTTTGCCGCCGAAATAGCGGGTAATCGATTGATTTTGATTACATCAAATTCTCAAACTTTATTTGACTTTGAATAAGCCTTATATCCCGGCCACTTCGGTAATAAAAAATATTGCCTAACGATAAATTAATTGTATAATGCGAAAATACTTTATCCATAAAGTGGTTTTTTTCGAAAGAGTCAATTTTGATGAACTGTTTCGAAGGATTAAACATCTGCTCATGATGTTGCTTTTACCATCCAAAACAGTTGTTGTGCATAAATTTTCCACTTGATATTTGTAACACGGCTTAATCCTAAAAATTAAAAATCTAGTGAGGAAAAATAATGAAACGAATTGCTTTATTTTGCTCAACTACAGTCTTTTTCTGTAGTTGTTTATTCTTTTCTTATGCTTCGGCACAAAAAAAAGATGGTCATTTACTCCCGCCGACGCTAGGAACATATTCCAATTGAAAATGTTACAACCGGACAAACCTACACATTTGATGTGTTTAAAAAAGAACTGCAATTCACCCAGCAAGTGGTGCAGGTCAATGCAACGATAACGAATCTGAACTTTACGGCAAATTGATGTGTAAAGAATAAAATTTGTTTTTCTGTTTAATAAAAAAGCTTGCCTGTTCTCGAGAAAACGGAATGCAGGCAAGCTTTTTGTTGCAGGTTGAAGGATTTTAAGATGATGAAAGAATTATAAACCACTCCGCACGATGTCGTGTAATCTCAGCAAACCGACACAAATACCCCGTTCATCAACGACCGGCAGAACGGAAATTTGCGAAGGCCGGTTCTCCATCAATTTGAGAGCATCAAAGGCCAGCATTTCTGATGTTGCAGTAATCGGATCGGCGGTCATCATTTGTCCGGCGGTCAGTCTGGAAAAATCTTCGGGTAAAGTTTTTTCGATCGTTCGACGCAGATCGCCGTCGGTGATGATGCCGATCAGCTTTTGTTTATCGTCAATCACATTGACCGCCCCGAGTGTGTATCTGGAAATCGCTTTGACGACTTCGAGCCAGTTGGCATTTTTCGTTATGTTCGGACTTTCGTGCATCAGATTTTTTACTTTTATCGTCAGACGTTTGCCCAAACGTCCGGCCGGATGATTTTCGGCAAAATCTTTTTCCGTCAAACCTTTCGACTGCATCAAGGTCATCGCCAGGGCATCGCCGATGGAAAGTGCCACGGTCGTCGAAGTCGTCGGTGCCAGATTCAACGGACAGGCTTCCTTATCAACCGATGCATCCAGGACAATATCGGATTGTCCGGCCAGAGTCGAATGAATGTTGCCGATGATGGAAATAATCTTGATGCCGCGATTTTTCAAAGCCGGCAAAAGCGTCAGAATCTCATCTGTTTCCCCCGAATTGCTCAGAGCGATGACGACATCGCCCCTGGTAATCACGCCCAAACTTCCATGCAGAGCGTCCGACGGATGAACGAATACAGCCACCGTTCCGGTCGAAGTCAGGGTCTGCGAAATTTTCTGGGCGATGACGCCGGATTTTCCGACTCCCGTAACGATGACCTTACTCTCGCAACGCTCTAAAATTTCGAGAGCTTTTTCGATCGATTCCCTTTCAAGTCTCTCCGCCGCCCGCTCGATCGCGTCCGCTTCGACACTTAAAATTTTGACAATTTGTTCAAAACTATTTTTCACAGACCAAATTTTGCTTTCTCAAACATAATTTGGCAAGAGTTCCGGAGTAAAAAGTAAATAAAGTTTTGGAGACAAAAAGCCGTATTCTTCGATCTGAAGAATCGTTCTGTGCCCAAATGCCTTTGTTCACCTACATATTTTTTTACCTCGGGGC
>JBGTRS010000336.1:0-5519 GCA_041940665.1 Pyrinomonadaceae bacterium
TGTTCCGAATTGAACTGCTTCAAATCCGTTGGTTGATTGTTGCCTGAACCAAATATTGTTGGATGGCCGGAAAACAGCCGCATCATATTTTCCGTCGCCGTCGAAATCTCCGGGCGTTGGAATATCTCCGTTTTGTCCAAACGGAAACGCAAAAAATGAACTGTCTTCTGATCGCAAGATATACCAGAATCCGGTCGAAGGTCGCCAAAAAGCGACATCTGCTTTACCGTCGCCCGTGTAATCTCCCTGAACGGTTCGATCACCGCTCGCTCCGAATTGATAGGCGATCAATCCGGCCTGACTTCTCAATTGCCACCATTGTGAATTTGACGGGCGGTAAACGGCGATGTCGGCTTTGCCGTCGCCGTCATAATCTTCGACGACGGGTTTATCTTCCGAAGTTCCGAAATTTTGAATCGTCGTTCCGCCCGCCGAATTTTGGATAAACCAGGTTCCCGTAGCCGGACGAAACAGAGCGGCATCCGCTTTGCCGTCGCCGTCAAAATCGCCCGGTGCCGGCATATCTCCGGTTTGACCGAACGGGAACGAATAAAATGAACTGTCTTCGCTTCTCAAAACGAACCATTCACCCGAAGCCGGTCGCCAGAAGGCGATGTCGGTTTTGCCGTCGCCCGTGTAATCGGCCGGAACGAGTTTGTCGGCGGCGGAACCGAACTGGAAGGCTTTATTACTGCCGTCGGAACTTTTCAGATACCACCATTCACCGACGCTTGGGCGGAAAACAGAAACATCCGTTTTTGAATCGCCGTCAAAATCAAAACGAGTCGGACGGTTTGAAGGTGAATTTAACAAACGGGCTAAAGAAGTTCGGGCGATGCCATTTACCTTTTCAAAATTACCGCCGATCAAAATCCTTCCGTTGTTCTGCACTTCAACTTCCAACACTCTTTGGTCAACATCCGCCTTGAATGAAGTATCCGGTAAACCGTTCGGATTAAAACGGGCAATATTGTTGGCGACGGCAGAACCGAGCATATTAAAGCGTCCGCCGGCTAAAATTTTACCGTTTTCAAGCAGGAGAACATCCTCAACCTGGGCGATTTCGTTCGTGCTGGAAATCGGAGTCAGTTGAAAAGTACCGTCAACCGTGCCGGACGGATGCAGTCTGGCCACGCCGAATCTTCCGGTAAATCCTTCGACATAAAGTTCTCCGCCGACAATTATTCTCCCGTCTGCTTGTAGAGTGATGGCATACACCTTACTAAATCTTGAATAATCAAAGTCCGGATCAAAGCCCGAACGAAATGTTTCGTCTCCCGTTCCATTATTATTTAAACGAAATATGCCGTAACTGAATCCGTCATTGACATTTCCTACTCCTAAAACACCGCCGACCAGAATTTTTCCATCGGGCTGAACGGCAATCGCTTCCCAAACGAAATTCGAAGAAATGAATGATCCGTCAAGCGATCCGTCCGCATTTAAACGAACTGTTCCGCCGTTCGATAAAGTAACTCCTATTTCCATTGTGTATGAAACAATAATTTTGCCGTCATTCTGTAAGGCGATCGTTTTGGCTGAGCTTCCGAGATAATCGCTTTGATTAAATGAACTGTCTAAAGTTCCGTCCGGGTTTAATCTGACAATTTGAGCGGATGAATTTTGAGTGTTAATAAGAGTTCCGGCGACTAAAATTTTGTTGTCGGGTTGGAGAATGAGATCGTTTATTTCAAACGCGGAAATAGTTCCCGCGGCAAATGTATCGTCAATCGTGCCGTCGGCGTTAAGCCGCATCAGCCGATCACCTTGTCTGATTCCATTGGCACGATTGAAATTTCCGCCGACAATAATTTTTCCGTCCGGCAGAGCAACGATCGCCCGGACTCCGCCGAGTGCAGTGGAATTAAGAGCAAAAGAGTTATCGGGCGAACCGTCGGAGTTAAATAAAAGGGCGGAATTCGGAGTTTCGCTTGAAGGAAACGGGGAGATCGAACCGCCGAAAAATATTTGTCCGTTTGGCAATGTCTGAATTGTTTCAACTCTGCCGGTAACAAGTTCAGTCGGGAAAAAGGTAGTATCCAAAGAACCATCGGAATTAAATCTTTTAGCTATTCCGTTTGTCGGAATAATTAAGCTACTGGCAATGATTTTTCCATTCGATTGAACGTGAACCGAATAGACGGGGGCGGAAACTTCCGCATTAAAGGAAGTGTCTAAAGAACCGTCAAGATTTAGACGGGCGATATAATTACGGGAAACTCCGTTTATATTATTAAAAAATCCGCCGATTATAATTTTCCCGTCCGATTGAGTGGTAACGTCAAAAAGATTGCTGTTAATTTCTCCCGTAACAAATGAGTTGTCAATGCTTCCATCCGGATTCAATCGAAGAATGGGAGCAGTATTTTCATTGTTATCATAAAATATAAATCCGCCGACCAATATTTTTCCATCTGATTGAAGAGCGACACTATTTATTATCCCCGGTATTGAACCTGCCGTTCTGAATGGAATTCCCGACACAAACGAAAGATCATGCGAGCCGTCCGTATTTAAACGGGCGATATGAAATCTGGGCAGTCCGAGAAAATCAAAATCACCGACAACCACGATTTTTCCGTCCGTTTGAATTTTAATATCTTGAACCGGTTTGTTTGCTCCGCCGGCGACGTTAAACGAACTATCCACCGAACCGTCGGAATTGAGCCGGACGATTCGGTTATGGTTCATTCCGTTGACGACCGTAAAATCCCCGCCGATGATTATCTTTCCGTCGGTTTGAACGGCGATGGCGAGAACAGTGCCGTTAACGCTTGCCGAAAATGTCGGATCAATCGTATGATCCGTATTCAAACGGACAATACTTTTGCGGGGCGTTCCGTTTATCGTTTTAAATAAACCGCCGACGATCAGCTTTCCGTCGCTTTGTAGAGCCGAACTGCCGACACTGCCCGGCGAAATGTCAATTACTGTATTTAAACCGGTGTCCAAACCGCCGCCTGATGAAGTTTGAGCAAATAGATTTGTAAACACCAAACCGTTTAGAAGCATTAGAAAAACAGAACTGTTTTTAAGAAATGAGAACAAGAACATAGTTTCTCCTTAAGTTTTGAATTGATGGAAAAAAGTTTAAATTGAATTTATTTGAGAATTTCGAAAGGTTATTTCCCAAATACAATTATCAATCCGGAAAAGATATTCAACCTGTAATAAATTCATTTTAATGAAGTTTAAGATGCGAGTCCTTTTTAATAAGGTTGTTCTGCACAGAGGACTTTTTTACCGGATTTTACAAAGCCCGTTTTGCCTCTGCCAAAGGCTTCAAATTAAACCGAAATTTATGATTCGTCGGCTTTTTCATCCGCCGTCAGATCAGGCTTTTCTTCTTCGGCCCGGATATCTTTCGCTGTTTTCGGTTTATTTCCCCGCTGAAAAAATGTGATGATTGTAAACGATTTTTCAGATTTGCAGGGAATAAATCTATTCGACTTTTACAAAATCCGTTCCGCTTCGGCCGAAGGTTTCGGGCGAATACATTTCCTCAGCTTTGGCCGGCGGAACGACGAATGTGCCGGGCGTGGCCGCCCTGGCCAGATACGAATAATTCCAGATGCCTTCCCACAGCAGGCTCGTAAATGCCTCGGCCCGGTTGTCGCGTAAATTCTGATGGTTGAACCAGAAAGAATTTTTCCGCTCTTCGCTGGTATAATTGACAAAATTATTACTTCCCGACGTTGCCAGATCGGGATTGATGATCTCTATTCCGGCGGGCAGATTGTCAACCAGAGCGACGTGATAACGCCGCGTCGGGGCGACCATTTTGATATTCACACGCACCCGCGAACCGGATTTAATCGTCCAGCTGCCGTCCCGGTTTTTCCTGACATCGCCCGCATCGTCAACCGCCGCATATTCACGCGAAACGATAAAACCGTAATCGGCCGCGTTTAACTTCAGGTTTTTCGGAGCGTATTTGAGACCGATGCGGTAATAGAGCCGGCCTTCGCCCTCCTTATCCATGAGGAGATTCTGTTTCGCGTCCCTTTGCAGAAAATTCATCGGCACATTTATCGAATTCGAATCGGCGGTGCGGCCGGCAAATTTTTGTTCGCCGGCAAAAGATTCTCCGAGCCAAATTTTTGCGGTAAAATCCGGCGTGACCTTTTCAAAGGTATGAAAATACTTGTCGAGGGCGAGCAAAACGAAGGCATTCTCCTGTGTGCTTTGCCAGCGTCCTTTCGTGCGGTGGGCGAGCAGACCGCGGACGATTTTCGGGATCAGGTTTGAAACGTCGTTTGTTGGTTCTTCGTCCTTCGTTTTAACGATCTCCGCGTCTCCGCGTCCCCGTGTCCCCGCGTCGTGAAGCAAAGCTTCGAGAATCACGCCGTCGGCACGTCTTTCGGAACTCAAAAGCACGTATTCGCCGTCGCGGTAGTTGGTCACAAAATGAGCGGCGGCGGCGGTTTCGGTCACCCGGTTCAGCAGATTTTGCTTGATCGCTTCGGCTTCTTTTATGGTACTTTCATCATTGACGAGAACCGACAGAAGCCAGCCGAGCGATTCCGCCGAAAGTTTTTCCTTTTCCTCGCCTTGCAAAAGTTTTTTTGCTTTTGCCGTGTCCTTTTCGCCGAGCAGATCGCGGACATAGAGGGCATAGGCCGAAATCGCCAGACGCGACTCCTCCGAATATTCCTTCGGTAACTTTGCTTCGATATTTTTCAGATAATTTAAAGATTTCGAAATTATTTCGGGCGGAACCTCATAGCCTTTGGCTTTTGCCCGGGCAAGGGCGTGAGCGACGTGAACCGACACGAACGGAATGCTTTCGTCATCATTCCGCCAGAAACTCCAGCCGCCGTCCGCGTGCTGCAAGCTTTGCAGACGCTCGATGTCCGCTTTCATCTTTGCTTCGATCTCTTCTTTCGTCGGCAGATCCTTTGCTTGAAAGGCTTCCAGAACATCACGCAGAGCCGCCACCGAAAGCACCCTTGAGGAAATTTGTTCGGAACATTCGAACGGATAATTTTGCAGATAGATAAAAGCATCGGTGAGTTCCTGCAATTGCGTCGAAGAGGTCGTCACTTCCAGACCGCCGAAATCCCTAAAAACATCCTTCGGTGCGGAAATCTGCTGAACGATCACGCCGTTTTTATCGGTCGTTCCGTAGGTTGCAAAACTCTCGCTCGTCGCGGGTGTATAGACGGGCAGGAAAATTTCAGCGGCATCGGCAAAGTCGCCCGCTACGGCACCGATCTGAAAACGGGCGAGTCCGGCTTTTTCGGTTTTTATCGGAAAACGAATCTCCGCCCGTTCATTGGCCGGAACGGAAACCTTTTTGCCGTTGCCGTCGGTTAAATTCGCGATATTCGAGCGGATCGCCACGTTGACGGTCATCGGCGAATCGGTCTGATTTTGCAGAACGACGGGCAGTTCCGCCCGGTCGCCGTAATTCAAAAAACGCGGGGCGGACGGGCGGATCTGCAAGGCGGTTTTGGCCGTTACATTCGATTCACTCTTGCCGAACTGTTTTGATTTCGTTACCGCGACAGCCGTAATCC
>JBGTRS010000337.1:0-5516 GCA_041940665.1 Pyrinomonadaceae bacterium
AGGCAGCGATGCGGTTCTGAAGAACGAAATGGTCGCCGTCGGTGCACATTATGACCACGTCGGAGTCAATCCGAACGTCCAGGGCGAGGATAAGATCTTTAATGGTGCTGATGACGATGGTTCTGGTGACGACCAATTCGGACAAGTGGATGCGTTTGACACCGTTTCTGGCGGGAACTCTGGTGACGCTTTTTATCACGTTTGAAAATCCGTTTTCGGGAATGAGTATGAACCCCGCCCGAACATTCGGTTCGTCCGTCGTCGCCAATGTCTGGACGGATTGGTGGATCTATTTTGTGTCGCCGCCTTTGGCGATGCTTTTTGCGGCGGAAGTTTATGTCCGACTCAAAAATAAACAAAGCGTCCATTGTGCCAAATTCCATCACCACAACAAACAACGCTGTATCTTCTGCGGCAAGCCGGACGAAAGATTTATCGAATAAAAATAGTAAGTGAAGGAATTGGATGTTTGGGAACATTGGTTTTGAGATATTGAAGATAAAAGCTGTCGAAGACAGCGGGATATTTGTAGCACATATCTGGCGATATGGGAGAGCGAGAAATTAAGAATCAAAGCTATCGAAGATAGCGACATATCAACCATTAATTTTATGTCGCCGTTTTCAACGGCTTAGATGTCCGTTCCTGAATAATCCCACGGTTTACACCGTGGGCTACAAATATGCCGCCAACTTCGTTGACTGGAAAACAGGACAGTTTAAAGAATATTTTATTTACAAAAGGTAAAGAAAAATGGAAAACGGAAATCATTTTGACGTAATAATAATCGGCACGGGAGCGGGCGGCGGGACGCTGGCCTACAAACTCGCGGCTTCGGGTAAAAAGATTCTGATACTCGAACGCGGCGATTTCGTCAGACGCGAGAAAGATAACTGGAACTCGCGGGCTGTCAATGTCGAGGCGAAATACAACACGAAAGAAGTCTGGTTTGACCGCGACGGCAAACCGCTTCATCCGCATACGAACTACAACGTCGGCGGCAACACGAAGTTTTACGGAGCGGCACTTTTCCGTATGCGGAAAGAAGATTTCGGCGAACTTAAACATTTTGACGGTGTTTCTCCGGCGTGGGCTATCTCATACGACGAACTTGAGCCGTATTACACGCAAGCCGAAAATCTCTATCACGTTCACGGCACGAGAGGCGAAGACCCGACCGAGCCTCCGGCAAGTTCGGATTTTCCGCATCCGGCGGTTTCGCACGAAACGAGAATCCGGCATTTGGCGGAAGATTTTGCCGACCAGGGTTTGAAGCCTTTTCACGTTCCTTTGGGCGTTATGCTCAATGAAGGAAATTCGCACAGCCACTGTATCCGTTGTGATACCTGCGACGGTTTTCCGTGCCTGGTGCAGGCAAAGGCCGATTCGCACGTCTGCGGGATCGAACCGATCCTCAACAAAGAAAACGTAACTCTTTTGACGAATGCCCTCGTGACACGCCTTGAAACCGACGCGAGCGGCCGAAACATTTCCGCCGTCAATGTTGAGCGAAACGGCGGACGCGAAAAATATTCCGCCGATATCGTCGTCGTTTCCTGCGGGGCGATAAATTCAGCCGCTCTCCTGCTGCGTTCGGCAAACGAAAGTCATCCCGCAGGTCTGGCAAATTCCAGCGATCAGGTCGGCAGAAATTATATGGGACACGTCAACTCGGTAATGCTCGCGGTTTCCAAATGTCCGAATCCGACCGTTTTCCAAAAGACGCTTGCCCTGAATGATTTTTATTTCGGCGATGAAGATTTCCCCTATCCGATGGGACATATCTCGTTTGTCGGCAAACTCGACGGCGTCACACTTTCGGCAGGTGCACCGGCGATCGCTCCGGGTTTTACGCTCGATATGATGGCGAAGCATTCTTTGGATTTCTGGCTGACGACCGAAGATCTGCCGCGTCCCGAAAACCGCGTGATGCTCGATAAAGACGGAAATATCGTCTTGAGCTATACGCCGAACAATCTTGAACCGCACAAGCGTCTGCAAAAGAAACTGCAGAAACTTCTGAACGCCCAACGCAAATGCGATCATCACGGCCACGAATGCCACGTCGGGCTGTTTGCGAGAAATCTGTATCTCGCTCAACAGATTCCTTTGGCGGGAGTCGCCCATCAGAACGGCACGATCCGTTTCGGCCACGATCCCAAAACTTCGGTTTTGGATAAGAACTGCAAGGCACACGACGTTGACAATCTCTATGTCGTGGACGGCTCGTTCTTCCCTTCGAGTTCGGCGGTCAATCCGGCTCTGACGATCATGGCGAATGCTCTGCGGGTCGGCGATCATTTATTGGAGAGGATGAATTGAGACGCGGGGACGCGGGGATACGGAGACGGGGAGATTTGTTGAATGAATTTTGAGTTTGTAAATAAAAGTATGTTGGAAGAAAAATTGGGAAACAAAGAAGTTCCGTTGGGTTGGATAATTGTCGGTATTTTGGGAGTTTTGGCATTTTTGTCAACGGTTCACGGGCAAAACCTCTCCGCGTCTCCGCGTCTCCGCGTCTCCCCTTCTTCAACCGAAGTGTCGAAAGTCGAATCGGTCGGTTTTACCGTTTCGGATATGGACCGGGCGATTGATTTTTATACGAAGGTTTTGCCGTTCGAAATAGTTTCCGACACGGAAACATTCGGAACGGATGTCGAACACTTAACGGGCGTTTTCGGGGCGAGAGTTCGCATAGTGCGTCTTCGTTTGGGAAGTGAATTTCTGGAATTGACCGAATACTTAACGGCGGGCGGAAGACCGATTCCGGTTGATTCACGGAGCAATGACCGCTGGTTTCAGCATATTGCCATCATCGTCTCCGATATGGACAAGGCATACAGTCATCTGCGGAAACATAAAGTTCGCCACGCTTCGACCGCCCCGCAAAAACTTCCCGAATATATCAAGGCCGCGGCCGGGATCGAGGCGTTTTATTTTAAGGATTTTGACAATCACGTTTTGGAGATTTTGGCGTTTCCGCCCGATAAGGGAGCAAAAAAATGGCACGATCTAGCCCGCACGGGAAAACTCTTTTTGGGAATAGACCATACGGCGATCGGAATTGAAGAGACAGACGCGAGTTTGGAATTTTACCGCGATGCTCTGGGTTTGACGGTTGCCGGAAACAGCGAAAATTACGGCACCGAGCAGGAACATCTGAACAACGTCTTCGGAGCGAGATTGCTGATCACGGGTTTGAAAACAAGGGAAGAAGGAATCGCTGTCGAGTTTTTACAATATCTTGCCCCGACCGACGGCCGGACTTTTCCGAAAGATACGCGAAGCAACGACATCTGGCACTGGCAAACGGGTTTTGAAGCGGAAAAAGTTGATCTGTTGGGACAGATTTTAAGAGAAAGAAAATTCAACTTTGTTTCAACCGGTGTGGTTTCGTTCGAGAAAAGATCATTGGGTTTTAATAAAGGAGTATTAGTCCGCGATCCGGATGGACACGCGGTCAGGATTATCGAGAAGTAGATTATGAAAAAAGTCATTTTATTTTTAATTATTGGAATCGGAATCGCAACGGCGGTTTGGGTTGGAATGAGCGGTGAAGAAGGAGTTAAGCCCGTCAATACCGCGGCGGACGACTTAGCGGTCAAAGGTTTTGACACGGTCGCATTTTTTACGGATGAAAAATTAACAAAAGGCAGTGCGGAATTTTCGCACGATTGGAAAGGTGCAAAATGGCAGTTTGCGAGTGCGGAGAATCTTGAAAAGTTCAAAGCGGCTCCGGAAAAATATGCACCGCAATTCGGCGGATATTGCAGTTATGCGACCGCTCACGGCTACACGGCGGACGGCGATCCGGCAACCTGGAAGATCGTCGACGGCAGACTTTATCTGAACTATAACCAAAAGGCGAAAGACCTCTGGGAAAAAGATCAGGTGAAATTTATCATTGACGGCGAACAAAATTGGAAGGAATTTTTGCAGAAAAAGCCGGAACATAAAGGGTAAGGAAGTGATTGGTAAAAGACTGGAACGCAAGCGGCTCGCTTGCAAGCGTCCAAATGGACGCTAACTTGTGTTCTGATAATTCAAATTGAATTTTAATGGAAACTATTTCAAACGCTTTCGCGTTTGTGCAAGCGAGCCGCCCAGCGTTCCAGTCTTAAAAATTTTGGAGCGGAGATATGAAAGCAGAAGAAAAGCGTTTGACGGAAGCGAACGAGGGAAAAAGAAATTGGCGGTCATGGGGACCGTATCTGAGCGAAAGAGCCTGGGGAACGGTGCGGGAAGATTATTCGGATTACGGTTCAGCGTGGGATTATTTTCCGCACGAACACGCCCGTTCAAAGGCGTATCGCTGGAACGAAGACGGCCTGGCCGGAATTTGCGACGAACGGCAGACCGTCTGTTTCGCTCTGTCGCTCTGGAACGGCCGGGACGCGATCTTAAAAGAGAGAATTTTCGGTTTGACGGGAAGCGAGGGAAATCACGGCGAGGATGTCAAGGATTATTATTTTTATCTCGATTCGACGCCGACGCATTCCTATATGAAATATCTCTACAAATACTGCCAAGCCGAGTTTCCGTATTCGCGTCTGATCGAAGAAAACCGCAACCGCAGTAAATTGGAAGGCGAATTTGAACTGCTCGATACGGGAATTTTTGACGACGATAAATATTTCGATATTTTCGTCGAATATGCCAAAGCGGACGCGGAAGATATTTTGATCAAGATCACGGTCGCCAATCGCGGGGCTGAAAACGCAAAGATAAATGTTTTGCCGACCGTTTGGTTTCGCAACACCTGGTCTTGGTTTGCGGACACGGACAAACCGCAACTGCGGCAATTTCAAAACGGCAAGACCGAACGCATCATCGAACTCCGGACACAAGAATCCGGCAAGCGTTGGCTCTATTGCGAAAACGCGGACGAACTGCTTTTTTGCGAAAACAATACCAACAAACAAAAACTCTACGGAGCGGAAAACGAGAGCGAATTTACCAAAGACGGCATCAATGATTACATCGTCCACAATGACAAAACAGCGGTCAATCCGGGACTGTTCGGCACGAAAGCGGCGGCGAATTATCTTCTGGAATTAAAAGGCGGCGAGGAAAAGGTCATCCGTTTGCGGCTTTCGGCCACAGAACCGGTAACGGCGATCGGCGGTCTGATGGCGGGTTCAAATCCCGCTCAGGCAGAGGAAAAAGCAAAAGACGCATTTGCGGATTTCGACAAAATTTTCAAAAACCGTTTGAAGGAAGCCGATGAGTTTTATGCGGAAATCATTCCCGACAATCTCTCGGATGATGCCAAAAGCGTGCAGAGACAGGCGTTTGCGGGAATGCTCTGGTCGAAGCAGTTTTATCATTATGATGTAGATATTTGGCTCGAAGGCGACGCGAATCAGCCCGCCCCGCCCGCATCCCGCAAAAAGGGACGCAACCGGGAATGGCGGCATCTGAATAACGCCGATGTCATCTCGATGCCGGATAAATGGGAATATCCGTGGTATGCCGCCTGGGATTTGGCGTTTCACTGCATTCCGCTTGCTCTGGTT
>JBGTRS010000338.1:0-5507 GCA_041940665.1 Pyrinomonadaceae bacterium
TTTGAATGTGTTCTCTGGTCGAACCCGAACCTGACAAAATTATCGCCACGCTTGCATCGGGAATATTGACGCCTTCGTTGAGGACTTTTGAAGTGGCGAGAGCGAGAACATCGCCTTGGTTAAAGGCTTTGAGCCAGAAGCGGCGTTCTTTGATGTTGGTTTGGTGGGTGATGGCGGGAATCAGGTAGTCATTGGAGATTTGATAGACCATTTCGTTTTCCTGTGTGAAGATCAAAACCTTGTCTTTTTTGTGGCGTTTTAATAACTCCTGCAAAACTCTTAATTTTGAATCCGTGCCGAGGGCGATTTTTTTGTAGTTGCGGTAGGCTTTCATCGCCCGTCTGCCGTCTTCGCTTCTTGCACTTTGGATGAGGAACAGACGCCAGCCGTCCTGTCCGTAGGGCAGATTCATCTTGCGGCGGAAATCGAGATAAATCTGGCGTTCGGTTTGATACATCATCCGTTCTTCATTCGAGAGTTCGACCTCGATCCGCTCGACCGTGTAATCCGCTAAATACTCGCCCGCCAACTCTTGTGCTTCGAGACGATAGACGAAGTTCCCGATCAATCGAACCAAATCTTCTTCCGCTCCGTCGGTGCGTTCGGGCGTCGCGGAAAGCCCGAGCCGAAAAGGAGCGATGGCAAATTCGGCGGCGTATTTGTAGCCTTCCGACGGAAGATGATGGCATTCGTCAAAAATAACCAAACCGAATTGATTCCCGATGCGTTCCTGATGACGAAAGGCGGAAGAATAGGTCGTCACCGTGATCGCTCCGATCTCGTAAAAACCGCCGCCGATCAGACCGATCTCCGCATCGAATGTTTCTTTCATTGTGTCATACCATTGATTCATCAGATCGAGCGTCGGGACGACCACCAAAGTCTGCCGTCTGCACATCTCGATCGCCATCGTCGCCGCGTGGGTCTTTCCCGCTCCCGTCGGCAGAACGATGACGCCGCATTTTTGATTTTCCTTCCATTCGCTGATTGATTCCGCTTGATATGGTCTGGGCTTGAGAGGAATTTTCTGCTTGAAATCGAACTTGTGATATTTCTTGGCGAGGTCTTCGTAAGGCGTTTTCGTGCGGACAAGATCAATGATGATCTCGCGGTATTTGTAGGCCGGCGAGCGGAACTGCTTGGTCCGCGAATCCCAGACGAAAGCCTTCGGCACGAAAGATTTTTCGTTCGTGCCTTCGAGGATCAAGGTTCCTTGTTCAAATTTTAGTCTGATCATTAGTCATTTTTGGAAACAGGAAATTGAAATCTTTTTTCGATGACGCCGCTGATAATGCCGCGCGTTAATTGATAATAACTTGTCTTAGCGGTTGAAAACCGCGTCATATTTGTAGCCCACGGTGCTAACCGTGCGGTCAGGTCAAAACAGTTATTGTAAGCGGTTGAATAACCGCGACATATTTGCTCGTATGCCGCCATCTTCGATGGCTTTATCAATATTTCAAACCTATTCCCACGATTTGCATCGTGGGCTACAAAAATATCGTCGGTTTCACCGACTGATCTGATAAATATCTATTTGAATTTATCTATTTATAATCATTTAATACACGGCACTAAAAGCGACATATTAGAAAACTTCCTTATTTCCAACAATTTCTATTGTATAAAAAATTTCTTTGAATTGCTTAAAACAAGCCGAAACGGGAAATGTCTGGTCACCGAAATCTTTTCCATCTTTGCCTGTTCAGCCAAAAGTTTCAGTTCATCGGGCTTGAAACTTTTGAGGATCGAAAGCGAACCGTCTTCTCTGACCAGCCGGCTGATGCCGAAGGCGACGCAGAAGGCTTTGTAAAATCCGTAAGCGACCGGATGCCGGTGAAGATCAATGATAAAAATCTTGCGGGCGGCGACGCGGTTCATTTCCCGCAGGGTTCGGATGATCTGTTCGTCATTTAAATGATGGGTAAAAAGCGAACTGATGGCGAAATCAAAAGAGCGGTCGGCAAAGGGAAGTTCGAGGGCATTACCGCGAACGGCTTTTATTTCGCCGAAATCTTGTGATTCTTCGAGGATCGATTCCGCCGAACGCGTGTTTAATTCGAGTCCGACAAGCTGCGAAATGCGGTTTTGTTTGCGTGAAAATTTGGCGATCGTCCGCAGGAGTTCACCCGAACCGGCACCGACATCCAGAACGCTGAACCGCCGCAGATCTTCGGCTTCAATTTCCGTCAGAAGCGTCTTTTTCAAGGTCCGGTTGTCGCCCGCAAAACGATTGACGATGCGGATATCCTGAAGAAACCGGTCGTATTCCGAGGCGGTGTAATCGCCCGTATCAATTCTCTCGGGTTTTGTACTGCGGGTTTTGAACATTTTTAAGAAGAATAACAAAAAAGTTTTAAAACGTAACGCCACCGAGTCGGTGGCGTTACGCTGAAGCAAAAATAAAAAATCTTGCCAATCCGCCCGAAATCAAATATCATCACGGCATCCATAGAAATACTTGTCTTATAAATCTTAATTCTTAGAAGAGGAGCAAAGACGATGAAATTAGTCAGACATATTTTAGATTCAAAAGGCAATGAAATTTGGCATATCACATCCGAGGAGTCCGTTCTCGAAGCGATAAAATTGATGGCGGAAAAGGGAATCGGTGCGTTGCTGGTGATGGATAATGATGATTTAAACGGGATCGTTTCCGAACGGGATTACGCCCGCAAAGTCATCCTGCAGGGAAGGTCTTCAAGAGAAACGCCTGTCCGGGATATTATGACGGCGGAAGTCGTTGTCACGGGGCCGCAGGAAACGGTCGAAAAATGTATGGCTTTGATGACCAAGCACAAGATCCGGCATCTGCCCGTCGTTGAAGACGGCAAGGTCGTCGGTGTTCTCTCCATCGGCGATCTCGTCAAAGCGATCATCGCCGACCAGCAGTTTCAGATCGAGCAACTCGAAAACTATATTACAAGCTATTAGACTTCAAAATTTTTCGGGAACAGGAAAAACTTTAAGAGTCTGCTTAAAAATCCGAATTTATATATTTTTTTAGATCGGCTCGAAAAAACTTCCACACTTTAATTCAGCAAAGTACCGGTCAGATCCAGGCCTTCTTTTGTCGGCATAAATTCCTGCGGTTCGTTTTCCGTGGTGAAAAGTCTTGCCCCCGACAAACCCTTGAGCAAAATTTTGCCGTTTTCGATCCGCAGCCAGGCACCTTCCCGCAAGCCCAGAACCCTGCCGCCGTTTACTTTCAAAAATTCATTGATTCTTTCTTCGCGGGTTTCGCCGCGGTGGTCGGAGTTCGGATCCGCGTCGCGATAATGCGGATTTATCTGAAAGGGCACGCCGCCGACGGCTTCAAAGGAAGGGTTCGAGATGATCGGCATATCGTTGGTCGTCGAGATCGTCGGACAGAAAATATTCGTTCCGGCACTCGAACCCATCATCGGTTTCCCGTTCTGCATCTCTTCGCGGAGCGTTTCGATGAGATCGAATTTTCTCAGCCAATAGAGCAGATGATGCGTATTGCCGCCGCCGATAAAAATTGCTTCCGATTCCCGAAGGGCTTTCGCCTTATCGGAAAACGTGTGAAGCGATGCGACTTCTATTTCAAACGGTGCGAAAGCCTTTTTCAAAGCTTCGTTATAATCGCTCCATTTTTCGTCCAGTTTTTCTTTTTCGGCAACACCGGCAAACGGTATGAAGATGATCTTTGAAACTCCGCCCAAAAAATCACACATATCTTCGACCGTATGTTCGAGATATTTCAGATTTTTATAAACCGAATTGCTCGATAAAAACAATCTTCTTCTTCCCAGATTCATTTTATATATTTCCTCCTTTTTTTTCGGGCTATGAAAACAAAAAAGAACAGCCCGTTTTAAGAGTTGTTCTAAGGTAAAATACCGGAGTTGCTTAAAGCAACTCCGGCTCATCTATTAAAATAAAAACTAACCGGCGACTTCGCAGAAAACCTTGATGACATCTTTGCCGTTCGTCAAATTTTCAAACAGCGTTTCGTAGTTTTCCAGGCCCTTTACCGGGTGGGTTAAAAGTTTGCCGAGCCAGCCCGGATATTCCAGTTCGGCCTGCGAGAGGTCTTTGACGCCCTGCTCGAAATATTCGCGGTTGGCATTGACCGTGCCGACCATAACTTTGTTACCGAGAACGAAATCGAGGTTTATCTTATCCGCCGGAATTTCCGTCATCCGGTCGCCGCCCGTCACCGAAGATAGAACCAAAACGCCGTTTTTGCCGAGTGCCTGCATCGCTTCAAAAACGATCGGCGAAAATCCGGTCGCTTCAAAGATGAGATCGTATTCGCCGTATTTGCCGGTTGAATCAAGCACGGATAGTTCCTGCGTCGATTCGTATTTTGCACCGAGTTCTTCAAGCAGATCCGAGTTAAAATACGGCTTCGGCTGAAGACCGAAGGTGACGACCTCAAAACCGCGAAGCCGCAGAACCAATGTTGCCAGAAGTCCGATCGTTCCCGCACCAAGAACGGCGGCCCGCTTCGGTTTCCAGACACGCAAACGGCGTTGAATTTCAAAAGCCTGCGTAATGCCTTTTTCGACCACGGTGGTCGGCTCAAGCAGAACGCCGACCTCTTTCAAACCCTTCGGGATTTTGACCATAAACTCGGCATCGTCAACATAAAATTCCGACAGATAGCCGTGCCGCAAATTTATACCGCGTTCAAAATATGTGTCGTCGGTCGTCATATCGTTCGTGCCGATGACGTCATAGATCGAAGTTCCGGGACGCCGCACGGTGGCGACGACATAATCGCCTTTTTTGAATTCCGTAACGTTTTCGCCGACCTCTTCGACGACGCCGAATCCTTCGTGGCCGATGACCAGAAAATCAAATCCGTCGGGCGACGCGCCGTATTCGGCATTGTTTATTTCCTTATCGGTTCCGTCCACGCCGACCCGCAAAACCTTCACCAGAACACCGCGGCCGTTCGGAATTTCATCCAAAACGGGGCGTTCCATTTCAACCAGGTGCACCGAGTCTTTGATGCCCGGTTTTACTGCAATTGCTTTCATAATTTATTATTCTAATCCTCTAAAATTACTTTAATTTTCTAACCGCGGATTAACCAGGGATAGACACGGGATTTTTATATAAAAAAGTCCCAAAACATCTGTGTCAATCTGTGTTCATCTGTGGTTAATTTTTCCTTCAAAACTTCCTAAGCCGCAAAGGCCGCCCATTCGGGCTGAACTTTCAGACTTTTGATCGTTCCCAGAACCCGGTTCGGCTCGCCGAGATCGCTCCATTCGACGTTGCCGACCCGCATTACGAAAAGATTTTCCGTCGCTTTTTCCAGCAGTTCGCTTGAAAAATTGACGTCATTGATCTTTTTGTAGATCGAATTTATCGCCGAAATTTCATCGGCAAACCGCGTCGAGTTCAGAGCCGTTTCAAACAGATCAAAAAGCTCCGGCAGATGTTTTTTAAAGAGATTCAAAAATGTCGAAACCCGTCCGACCATCACAAAACTGTTCCACAGACAGCCTCTTTCCAGAAGATATTCCGCCGAA
>JBGTRS010000339.1:0-5472 GCA_041940665.1 Pyrinomonadaceae bacterium
GCGACTATCAGAAATCCACAGACTTTCAATCGCTATTCTTATGTCTTAAACAGTCCTTATAAATTCGTTGATCCGTTGGGATTGATAACGAGTTCGACAGGTGCGTGCGGCAGTTGGTGTCCAAATACAGCCAATATAACAAGAGTAGATGCCTATGCTGATGATGATGATGAAAATGATTATAGCGGACCTCTTGCAGTATCGCCGCCGCCTCCACCACCCAGCGTAGGCGAGTTTGTTCAAACTGGAAAAGTAAAAAAATTCGTTTACGGAACAAAGCCTTTAGGAAGTAGAGATGGCGGGCAGGAAGAGATCGGAGGAGAAAAAGTGTTCGTTGAATACTCTTGGGACGCAGCTAAAGGTTATGTTTTAGCAGAAGATGGGAAAACTAAAATTACAGCGTATGAAAAGCGAGGTGAGTTACAGTATAAAATTGTTAACTCAGAAGGAAAAGAATTCAACGGTAAAAAAGATGCCGCCGCCGCCGCCGAATTACTTAATGAAGTTAAGGCAGAGGGAACCCGTCGAGGTCTTGATAATACCGCAAATTGTCATGGAACCACTTTTGCCGGCGGTAAGGTATGGATTAACAAGATAACTAAAAAAACATTAAAAGCAATGGGATATAGACAGGTTGTAGGAGATGAACCTGTTCAGATGAATGATGTGGCACTTTATAAAGACAAGGGAAATTATGATCATAGTGCTACTTTTAACAAAGATTTAAGCACTGTAAGAGGAAAAGGCGGTATTGAAGCCTACAAGCCAAGTGTTCCATATGGACCAGGACCGGGAACGGCTTGGGAAAAAGGTAAACTTGAAGTTTGGACGAAAAGACCAACTAAATGATAAAAGTCGAATTTTAGATGTGAAAATTATGAACAAGTTGAAAATACTTTTTTTTGTTATACTTTTGATAATGATTTTAGGTACATCTGAGATCATGTCACAAGACTGTAGTTACTGGCATAAAAGTGTAGGTGTTAAGAATTTAAAGTATGCCGGGAGTAAAATAGATGAAAAGAACCCGGTCAAAATTATTGAAGGAATTGAATGTCTCTTAAAACTTGAAGGAAATCAATCTCGAGGAGCATTTAGCGGCGCGACGAATTTTCAAGTATCTGAATTGTTACCGCCTTCTACAGTAGAAATTTGTGCCTTATATTACATCTCTTGGCTGTTTTATGAGAACTATGAACATGCCAGCGGGGTAGCTTTGGTTGACGAAAGCAATCTCAGGCTGAATAGTAAAAAATCAATAATGATGGCATACACAAGCTATAGAAATTGGTTTGAAACAGTTAAAGAAATTGGACTTGAAGAGGCGAGGAAACAAAACCTTGATCCGCTAAAAGGTTCGGGAGTGAGATGGTATTAAGACGGCAGATCATCGCCCAATACCGAAACAAGTAACATCCGCCATTCCCGATCCGACGAATACGAATGGCTCGAACACGCCATTCGTGACGACGGCGACGTTCGACACGGTAACGGGACTTCCCTTAACGACGACCGATGCCAGAAATGTTTCGGTCACGGGAACGTATGACAATCTGAACCGTCTGAAAAAGCGGGATTATTCGGACACGACCGCCGATGTTGATTTTTATTATGACGGCAGAGGATTGCCGAGCGTTCCGAATTTCTCGAAAGGCAAAACGACGCGAGTTGCTTCAAGCGTGTCGGAAACCAGATATACGAGTTTTGATAATCTCGGCAGGTTGCTGTCGAGCGAACAAAGAACGCCGTTTGCGGATGAAACTGCTGAAAACGCCACCCCGCGAGTTTCTACATATCAATATAATCTGTCAGGCGCACTCGTGCAGGAAACCTACCCGTCTTTGAGAACCGTATCCTACAATCTCGATCAGGACGGTGATCTGGAAAGCGTCTGGGGACAAAAGCCGAATAATTCGGCAAAACTTTATCTCAATCAGATCAAATACAACTCCGCCGGAGCAATCGAGCGGATGCGTCTGGGCAACGGTCGGTGGGAATCAGCCGTTTATAATTCGCGCCAGCAGATCACGCAGATCGGACTCGGTTATTCGGATACGGATAAAAGTCTTTTGAAATTGGATTACGATTACGGCTCGAACACGCAGAATAACGGCTCTTTGATCCAGCAGAAGATTTCTTTCAGGGGATTGACAAGCGAGATCAAACAGGACTATATTTACGATAATTTAAACAGGCTGAAATCTTCCACTGAAACGGTTGATAATCAGGTCAGCTGGAAGCAGACCTTTAACTATGACCGATACGGGAATCGCACGTTCGATTCGGCGAATACGACGACCATCAACCAATCGGTCAGTTGGAAAGCGACGAATCCTTTGATCAATACGGGCGACAACCGTTTGAAAAAGGATCAGGACGGCGACACGGTTGCCGATTACGATTATGACAAAGCCGGAAATCTAACACTCGATGCCGAAAACCGCCGCTTTGTCTTCGACGCGGAAAACAGAATGAAGGAGTTCTTCCACTCTGGAAACCAGACGAACACGCCGGATGCCGTTTATTCATACGACGGCGAAGGGCGGCGCGTTAGAAAAGTGTCTGGAAACCGCACGGTAATCTTTGTTTATAATAGTAGCGGCGCATTAGTTGCGGAATACGACTCTCAACTTGCCACGAATCCGCAAGTTAATTACTTAACAGCAGATCATTTAGGAAGTCCGAGAGTCATCACCGACGGTCGCGGAGCGGTCATCTCGCGTCACGATTATATGGCATTCGGCTCGGACATCACAGAAACAATCGGCAATGTCGGCGGCAGAACGACGGCGCAAGGATTTAATTCTGCGGATTCAGTCAGGAAACAATACACCGGATACGAGCGCGATGATGAATCAAAACTGGATTACGCACAAGCGAGATATTACAACTCGAATCACGGCAGATTTACGAGCATTGATCCGCTGACGGCAAGCGCAACAATCAGAAATCCGCAGACTTTTAATCGTTACAGCTATGTTCTCAATTCACCATATAAATTTGTTGATCCGCTAGGCTTGATTTCAGAAGACACAGGTGCGTGCGGAAAAGCTTGTGCTAATAACGAATCACACTCGGAGTTAGGAACAGGCAGTGATTATCAGGATGTTTCAAGTAATTTTTTACAAGATCAAGATAAGGATGCACCAGTTGGAGGATGCACCAGTGGAGAATGCGGAGAGCCGGGAAAAGGCGAGCCTGGTGAACCCGAACGACAACAATCTGCTCAAGATGTGGATACTTCAGTAAGAATGAGTCCTTCCGAAAAACTAGCAGCACAATTGTTTGGTGGACCTGACGCATACTTTTCCAATCCTAATGATGGTGACCCAGTTGACCAAACTACAGGGACTGCCAGAAATTCTGCAGATGCCCGAAGAGATCCAGAAAATCATATATATCCCAGTATGACAAATCCAAACGCACGGTCTGGTTTCTATGTCCCTGATGGAGGAAAGTATGTTGGAGAAAGTACATACACAGATGGCAATGGTGAAAAAGTGCGAGTTATTTTAATTTATTTTGCAAAACTTGGCGGGCTTAAAAATGTTACTGTTGCAGTTTTTCATCTTATCAATATTAACACGGCAATGCCCAGGGGTCCGGACGGACGTAGAAAATTGGGAGATTTAGGAGAAGGGGCTGGTGGTTCTATAAGCTATAGACAACGAGAACACAATGGTAGATATGTTTGGAAAAAGGGGGTTCATGCCCATTTAGAAATATATCAAGGTAGGTACACTTCACTTCCTGCGTTAGGAAAAAAGCCGCACCTTAATTTTAATAGAATTGTTGATAAATAATTCTTCAGGAGGAATTTTTATGTTTATGTATCAAATTTCCAGTTATTCTTTAATATTTCAAAAACATCGAAGATTGTTGAAGAAAACAATTACTAAAAATTTAACTGTTTTTTTGATTACGATATTTTTAGCTTCAGCATTGCATGCACAAACTAAAGATGAAACTACTTTGGGATTTGATGGCATACCCCTAAGTTGTGATGATAGCGTAGCTTTACAAGACTATCTCGTAACAGAAGCTTTAGCAAAATTAAAAGAAAACTCAGTTCTCTTCGTAGTAGTAAGCCAGGGAGTTGAAGAAAATTCAGATTCACTACTTCAACGAAGAATTTATAATGTTCGCCAGTATTTTCGTGATCGAGGAAGTCGGTTGTCAGGAGAAAAAATTGTTGTGGTTATAGGAGAACCTGTACCCGGAAATGGAAGAATTGAATACTATATTAATGGTAAACTAAGTATGAGATTGTTATATCCAAAGAATGGATATATTTGTCATAGTTGCTGTGGACCTGACAAAAATTTTTATCCAGAAAAAGAAGTCTATGAAATCCAACAAAAACAACAAAAACGCGATTTAAAATAAATTTAAGTAATCTTTTACAACTTTGGATTATTACAATTGAGCGGCAAATTCGTTAGACGGAACTATCAAGTGGTTTATGACCAAGACGGCGATGTGGCGAGAAAGTATCAATACACTCGTCAAGATTTAAAACTGAAAATGGGATTATTTCTTGATAAAGTTCGAGCATTAGCCAGAAGTAAATAGGCTCTGGATTTGATTTAATCTAATTTACGGGAGTTGAAAATTTTATGAAAATTAAATCGTTAAAATCTTTTCGTCTGCATTTCGTATTTTTGTTGTTATTGCTTTCATTAGCGAGTTGTAATCATATCGAGCCGATACAGACAGCAAAATCCAACGACACGATTGCTGTTTCTCCCGAAACTGTTGTTTCTGATTATGTCAAAGCAGCCAAATCGAGTAATTCGTCGGAGATTAAAAATCTGATTGTCGAACCTCCGCAATCTTACTGGAGTGAAAAGGTTGAAAGTTTTACAAAGAGCGATGAGGAATACAACGAAAAGGTAACTGTAGATCCGAACTATTCGCAACCAAAATTGGGTAAATTCATCTATGAACAAATGTCCGTAGATTTTCCTGAATTTATTAATAAATATAACTTAAAAATAAATTCGATTCCAAAAGTAACGACCAATGGTAATAAATGCCGCGTAAATCTGGTTTTTGAAAGTGAGTCGGATGCTTCGTTTGTAAATTCGATGAAAGCAGAAAAGAATTTTTATCTTTACAAAACTGAAGCAGGTTGGAAGATATTTGAAATAATGGACGTTGGTGACACATCGGATTTTCCTTATTAAAATCGAAATCCAAAATTAAGATGCAGACAAAATTTTATCAAAAATCAATTGATGTTTGATAATAAGGAAAAATCATATAGCAACTGCTCTCAGATACAACAATCAAAGCGAAACGCGAAAAGCTACACCGGATACGAGAAGGATGCGGAATCGGGATTGGATTTTGCACAGGCAAGATATTACAACTCATCACACGGCAGATTTACGAGCATTGATCCGTTGACGGCATCGGCGACTATCAGAAATCCACAGACTTTCAATCGCTATTCTTATGTCTTAAACAGTC
>JBGTRS010000340.1:0-5430 GCA_041940665.1 Pyrinomonadaceae bacterium
TCTTTTGTGTCTTTCCTTGATGCGTATCGGTGTGGCAAAAAAATCAAACGAATCCCGCAGTTGGTTTTCGATATACCGGAGATACGAAAAATGCAGTTCGGCTTTTCCGCGTCCGCCGGATGTAAACAAAACAAACGTCGGCGGACGGATTCCGCCCTGCGTCAAGTATTTGATATGCAGACGGACATTGCCGCCTTTGCCCGGGGCGACCCCGCCGCCGCCTTTCGGCTGCATAATCGTTTTTTCAAAAAACTCATTTAGGAGCGAAGTCTTGATCCGCAGATTCCTGGCTTGATTCGCTTTTTCTACCAGAGGCAAAATCCGTGTTATCCGTTGTCCGGTCAAAGCCGAAATCGTGATCACGGGCGACCAATCGAGAAACTTTAATTTATCGCGGAATTTCCGTTCGAACTCGCCGACCGTTCCCGTATCTTTTTCGGGAACCAGATCCCATTTATTGAAAACGGTGATGATACTACAGCCCGAATCAATCGCATAACCGGCGATGCTTGCATCCAGATTCGTGACGCCCTCTTCCGAATCGATGACGAGAATGGCGACATCGGCTTTTTCGAGTGCCTTGCGAGCCATGATGACCGATAATTTTTCCGCCATTTCGGTCGTTTTTCCTTTGCGGCGAATGCCGGCCGTATCTATCAAAAGATATTTCTGCCCTTCAAATTCAAATTCAGTGTCGATCGCATCCCGCGTCGTTCCGGCGATCGGCGAAACGATCACTCGTTCTTCGCCGAGAATTTTGTTCAGGATCGAGGATTTTCCGACATTCGGACGGCCGATGATGGCGAGTTTTATCTCGTCGCGTTCTTCTTCTTCAAATTCTTCGGGAAATTCCAGAACCTCGAAAAGTTCCTGCAAAAGATCGCCGACATTCGTTCCGTGTTCGGCGGAGACGGGCGTTAGAGTAAACCCGAACTTATAAAACTCCGCCGCTTCTTCCGCCACCTTGTTCGATTCGGATTTATTCGCCGCGATAAAGATCGGTTTGCCCAAGTTCCTCAAAAATACGGCGATCTCTTCATCGAGCGGCGTTACACCCGCCCGGGCGTCAACGACCCAGATGATCGCCTGCGACTGCGAAATGGCAAAATCCGCCTGCTTAAAGATATTCGCCGGAATGATCGCCTCGTCATCCGGCACGATTCCGCCCGTGTCCACGAGCTCAAATGTTTTTGTCCGCCATTCGACATCGCCGTAAATTCTGTCGCGGGTAATTCCCGGCTCATCGCCGACGATTGATTTGCGGCTTCCCGTCAGACGATTAAAAAGCGTTGATTTTCCGACATTCGGACGACCGATGATTGCTACCAGAGGTTGACTCATAATTTTCTTCGTTGATTCTACCAATTATCTGTATAATTGACGAAGCTATGAAATATCAAGTTGAGAAAGCCTGCGAAATTCTGTCGGCAACACCGGTCGTCTTAAAATATATGCTCGGAAATCTTTCGGACGAATGGACTTTGGAAGCCAATGATAGCGAAACCTGGAGTGCGTTTGATGTCGTCGGACATCTGATTCACGGCGAAAAAACCGATTGGATTCCGCGGGCGAAAATTATTTTGGATCAGGGCGAAAATTTAACCTTCGAACCGTTCGACCGTTTTGCCCAATTTGAAGAATCGAAGGGAAAAACATTAAAAGAGCTTCTCGATGAATTTGAAAATCTGCGGTGGCAGAACGATGAATTCTTAAAAGTTTTAAATCCGACCAAAGAACAGATGCAATTAAAGGGCATCCATCCCGAATTGGGCGAAGTTACGCTCGAACAACTGCTTTCGACCTGGGTTGTTCACGATCTGACGCACATCCGCCAGATTTCCGTCGAACTGGCAAAAAAATATTCCGAAAATGTCGGAGTCTGGAAGGAATATCTCACTATTTTGAAATAAAAAAAGGCTTTGCTCTTATAACAAAGCCTCAAAATCAATTAAAAAAATCTGTTATCAGAATCTAAAGATTGACAAGATTCCCTGCAGGATATTTCCCCACAGATTATATCTGCCGCCGTTATAATTGCCGTATTCATAACGGTTGTAGTAACCGTCCTCATACCCGCGGCGGAATCCTTCGCGGAAGTAATAGCGGTATTCGCTCAGACTGACATAATAGCTGTCATAGCCGTATGACGCGTCCTGATAGGCGTAGGAGTTGCGGTAGTCATATTCCCAACCGTCGTAACGGTCGGCCTGTCCGGCCCGGAAACCCTGTTCGTAGCCTTCATTTACAGCCCGCCGCAGAAGTGCCGCTCCGTAACTGCTCGTGTAGTAATAACGACCGTTTCGGCGGTAACGGTAATCATGTCTCAGATAATCGTAATATCTTGCCCGCTGGAGACGAATCCGGTCTTGTCGGCAACGCTCGTAATAGCTTTGCTGATACCGCAATCTTCTGAGGCGTTGCTGGCGACGGAGTTCCCGCTGTCTTCTTTCATACCGTCGCTGGCGGTTGCGATATTCATTCTGATATCTCTGCCAACGTTGTCTTTGTATCCGTTTCTGTTCATTCCGGTCATAAAGCGTGTAACGGCGGTTGTTTCGACGGTTGTTATCGTATCTGCGATCATTCCGTTCGATCCGGCGGTTGTTCCGTCTTCGATTTTCGATCTCCCTGTTACGGCGGCGTTCCGCTTCGGCCCGGCGGCGTTGTTCCGCCCTTTGTCTTTCGGCACGTTCCCGCTCACGCCTTCTCTGCTGTTCGGCTCTGCGGCGTTGTTCGGCCCGGCGTCGGGTCTGCTCTTGATTTCTTCGGTTTATTTCCCGTCGCTGATTTCGTCTTTGCTGTTCGGCACGGCGACGATTTTGTTGATTTCTTCGATTTGTTTCCTGACGACGACGTTGTTCAGCCCGATTTCGATTATTCCGACGCTCGATTTCCGCCCGGCGGCGGCTTTCATTCCGTTGTCTTTCGATCTGCTGGCGTCTTTGCTCTTGATTACGGCGGGTTTGATTTCTCTGTTGTTCCCGCCTTCTGTTTGCTTGATTTCTGCGATTCTGTTCGGCTCTTCGATTCTGTTCGGCTCTCCGGTTGGCGTTTCTTCGTTGTGTGTTGTTTCTTCGCTGAGTTGTATTTCTCTTTTGATTTCTTTCAACGCTGTCGCGTTGACGTTTGCGGTTTTCTTTGGAGCGGTTCTTTTGACCGAACGCAAGATCGCTCGCTCCAAGCAAAAATAGCAAACCTATCACCAAAGAAACACTTAAATGTTTCAAGTATTTTCTGTGCATAAGTCTCCCCTTAAATTAAAAAATTTAAACCTTCAAAGTTTTTTCATTAGTGTTTTCAAGGCAAAAATCATTCCTCCAAAGGAAAACCCTGTAAAATCAGCACAATATTAAACCTACAAATCATTTCGAATACTTTATCGTATAAAGATCAACTATTTGGTTCACCGGAGTTTTTTCAAACGACCGTCAATTTTTCTCAAGATTTTCTCAAGGTCTAAAATTTATTATGCACACTATAAAGCTTGAAGTGCTTTATTTTATTACTTAAATGCACAAATACCCTCCTGGGTTAAATGGCTGAAACTTAAAAGCGGAATAGGATTGATAGCCCTATTCCGCTGTTTTTTTTTTATTTTTTGATCGCTGATCAACCTTTCAGAAATTGATATTTAAGAATAATATCCAATGATTTATCGTTGACGACGTGCCGCATTCCGAGAGCTTTCATCCGCAGATTTCCGGCTTGCTGAACCGGAACCGTAAAGGAGAGTTTTTCCATATTGATAATCTCCAGCGGATTTACTCTTTGATCAATCGAACTCTGGACGAATCTCGCCAGCAGACTGCTTCCGACCCCGCCCGTGCCGCTTAAATTGACATTGACAACTTTCGCATTTCCGACCAAAACCTTCTTGTTCTGGTCAAACGTCAATTCGATATTCGTTTCCGCCCACCCCTGAAACTCGATGCAGCCGATCAGCGGCGGATTATAAATTCCGCGAAAAGCGATCGGAGCGGTAATTTTTCCCTGCCGGAACTTGACGGCCGTCTTCACACCGTCAACCTCCTTTTTCAAAATTATCGCTTCCTTGCAGACATTTTCGGGATTTTTTTTCAATGCCACATTTTGAAAAACTTCCGAAGTAGAATTTTCGACAAAAGCAGTCGTCTCTCCTTCCTCGTTGTCTCCTTTCTCGCCTTCTTTATTCGAAGAGATCGGCACGCTCGGTTCACCGATATTCGTAAAAACCGCTTCAAAAAGAGCGTCGAAGAATTGCTCGTCCAATGAAATTTTGACCTCCGTTGTTTGAGCATTGACAAAACCTGCAAACGCAAAGACCGCTAAAATTAATCCGAATATTTTATTTTTCATTTTTTTAATCTGGGATGTTTTTTTTATTCCATTTTTAGAGATGCAGCTATGGATTTGCAAGTTGGAACTAAATAAACGAGTGCCCTGACCGGTAGCAAATTTTCATTTGTCATTAATCCATTTTATTTTCGGGGTAAGGCGTTAAAACCTTTCAAATTCAACAGAGAATTGGCAGATAACATTGAACAATCGGTAATTTATTGACCGTCCGGAAAAATACTATTTGGAATTTGTGACGGCCTTTTGGCAGTAACTTTTTAATGTTTCTACATCCAGAGGTTTTTCTAAAACAACATTCGCTCCGTTTTGATCAGCCGATCTTGAAATTTCCTCTTTGTAATATCCGGTCATCAGAAGAAACGGCGTTTTTTTATCGGATTTTCTGAAAGTCTTGAGAATCTCCAAACCGTTCGTATCGGGCAGTTTGTAATCACATAGAATCAGATCCGGGGTTGAAAGTTCGATCTGTTCAAAGGCGTGTTTTCCATCCTCGAAATCGAAAACCTCGAAATTCTCTTTCAAAAAAACACGCCTCAAACCGCGACGCAAAACCGCATCGTCTTCGATAATCACGATCTGTTTTTTACGTTTGCTCATTACCTGACCGATCATTTTTCGGCAATAAAATCCAGATCAGTAATTTTTCCACCAAGGCTAATGACCTGTGTTTGAAATTGGTATTGTTTGCGGAAAACATCGAAGGTCAAGGTTTGTCCGATCTCGACGTCCTTAAATCTGTAATACCCGAATTGATTGGTCATCGCCAGGCGGACAGAGCCATTTTGATCGATCATCCGGACAACCGCCCGCGGGAGGCTTCTTCCGTTTGAGGCCAAAACCCTTCCCGAAATATCTACAACGACGGCCGGCGCGTTCGGACGGAACAAGGTCACCGTGTTTTCGTTCGAACGCCCGACGACCAGTTGATCATTGACCGGATCAAATGAAAAATTCATACCGTCACCCGCATTTGCCGTGTTTCCGATCACACTGTTGGCGGTTGTAATCGATCCGACCGTTCCGTTCATGCCGTTGCCGTAGGTAACCGCTCCCGCATCCGAGATCGTTCCGCCTCCGGCAAACGGATTTGAATTA
>JBGTRS010000341.1:0-5415 GCA_041940665.1 Pyrinomonadaceae bacterium
GACCAGAAACTCGACGTTTATAACCGGGCGATGCACGACGCTCTCAAATCACAAGTTGCCGTTCCGCTTTTCTGCAAACTGGCCGTCAATCAATGGGAATTTATGGGTTTCTGGCAGATCGTTGACGCGGAATATGTTTTTGAAGAAAAAAACGGGCGGAATGTCTGGAGTTTCGTTTTACGAAGGGTAAATGGTAAAACGTAAATTAAAAATGGTTCTGATGAGCAAGTCAGTAGCGTTTGCGTGAGCAAATGCGTATTTTTTATAAAACATTGGACGCATCGGCTAACGCCGACGCTACTGACTTTATCTACAATTTGCTAATCCACATCACTTCTTTTTCCCCAACGCCACCGCTTTTTGATAAGCCGCAAAAACCGCCTTCGAGAGAACCGTCCGCAGACCGCCTTTTTCCATCTGATAGATCGCATCGGCGGAAGTTCCGCCCGGAGAGGTGACCATATTGCGTAATTCCGCCGGATGTTTATCCGATTCCATCGCAAACAGTACCGCTCCGAGCATCGTTTCCTGCACCAAATCTTTTGCCATATCACGCGAAAACCCGAGATGAACACCCGCATCGGTCAAAGCTTCCATGACGAGAAAAATATAGGTCGGCCCCGTTGCCGAAAGCGAGGTCGCCATATCGATCATATTTTCGTTCTCGACATAAATTTCGCGTCCGAGTGCAGTTAGCAGTGATCTGATCTTTTCCTTTTCGGCTTCCGAAACATCATCCGTGCAGGTCCAGGCCGTGATGCCGTGTCCGATCTGCGAAGGCGTATTCGGCATCGTCCGTCCGATCTTTTTATTTTCTAAAGCTTCGGAAATGGTTTCGATGGTCGCCCCCGCGATGATTGATAAAACGAGCTGATCGGGCGTTACGACATTTTTCAAATCCTTCAAAACGCCCTTCAATCTCTGCGGTTTGACGCATAGCACGACGACGGAATTTTCGCTCGTTTGGACGCTTTCAGCCGCCTCCGCATTTTTTTCAAAAACCTGGATTTTGTATCTTTCACTTAATTCCTCACGCCTTTTCGCCCGCGGATGGCTCGCCGAGATTTGCTCCGCTGAAACCAATTCCTTTCGCAGTAATCCTTTGACGATCGACTCCGCCATCACACCGCAACCGATAAAAGCCAATTTTGTATTCGACAATTCACTTTTGCTATCTTTTGTTGTTTCGTTAAAATTTGTCATACTGTTTTGGAATTTTTAATTTTTGAAACTTAAATATTACAAAATGACTATCGAAGAACAAATCGAATTCTTAAAAAAAGGCACGGTTGATTTTATTCGGGTCGAGGACTTGAGAGCCAAACTCAAACACTCCGCAAAAACGGGTAAGCCCTTGCGGGTCAAACTCGGTGCCGATCCGACCGCTCCCGATATCCATCTCGGCCATACGGTCGTCATCCGCAAGTTACGGGCGTTTCAGGAACTCGGCCACACCGTTATTTTTCTCATTGGAAGTTTTACGGGAATGATCGGCGATCCGTCGGGCAAAAATGCGACGCGTCCGCCCTTGTCGCGGGAAGAAATTGATAAGAACGCCGAGACTTACAAAACGCAGATCTTCAAACTGCTCGATCCCGCAAAGACCGAAATAAGATTTAACTCCGAATGGATGGACGAATTCAACGCGGCGGATTTCGTCAAACTCTGCTCGCATATCACCGTTTCGCAGATACTCGAACGCGATGATTTTCAAAAACGTCTGCAGGAGGAAAAACCGATCTCGATGCATGAGCTTCTCTATCCGCTCGTGCAGGGCTATGATTCGGTCGCCCTCGAAGCCGATGTCGAACTCGGCGGAACTGACCAGACTTTTAATCTGCTCGTCGGGCGTTCTCTGCAAAAAGAATACGGACAGGAACCGCAGGTTATTATCACGACGCCCTTGCTTGAAGGCACGGACGGTGTTGATAAAATGTCGAAATCTCTCGGCAATTACATCGGCATTGACGAACCGGCGGACGAGATGTTCGGAAAAATAATGTCAATTTCCGATGAGTTGATGTGGAAGTATTTTGAGCTTCTGACGGATTTGAGCCTCGATGAGATCGGCGATCTCAAACAAAAATGCGAACAAGACCAAATGAACCCGCGGGATGCGAAAATTGCTCTGGCAAAACTCGTAATCTGTGATTTTCATTCTCCGGAAGAGGCGACACAGGCCGAGCAAAATTTTATCAACCAATTCTCCAAAGGGAATCTGCCCGACGAGATCGAGGAAATAAACATCGCTTCGGGAACTTACAAGATTGCCGATTTATTGGTCGAAACCGAAATGGTCGAATCCAAAGGCGAAGGCAAACGCCTGATAAAACAAGGCGGCGTGCGGCTTAATGAAGAAAAGGTCGAACACGCCGGAATTGACGTTTCTATCGGCGAAAACGAAACTTTACTTCAGGTCGGCAAACTCAGATTTTTAAAAGTAAAGGGAAATTAAAATAAAAAAGCTGTTACAATCACAAATTAAAAAATGTCCCAAATTATCGAAACGGAAGAAACCTTAATCATCGAAACACCCGAGCGTGTGCCGCTCGAGTTTGCTCTGGCTTCGATCGGCAACCGTTTTTTGGCGGTGGCGATAGATCATTTTTTGCAGTTTTTGGCTTATTTTCTCATCTCCTGGTTTTTTATCTGGATCTCGGAGCTTCGTTACACGGAAAGTTTTGACGTCTATTTGGCGGAGATGTCGAAATGGACTATGGCGATCTTTCTGGTCGTGGTTTTTCTGCTTTTTACGGGATATTTTATCTTTTTCGAATGGATCTGGAACGGGCAGACGCCGGGCAAAAAACTTCTGAAATTGCGGGTGATCCGCGAGGACGGCCGACCGATCACGCTTTGGGAAGCGATGGCGAGAAACCTTCTGCGGGTGGTTGATGCGATTCCCGGAACGGTTCTGCCGATCTATGCGGTCGGTTTGATTACGGTTTTCTTAAACGGACGCGACCAGCGGATCGGCGATATTTTTGCCGGTACGGTCGTCATCCGCGAACGCACCGATGAAGCCCCGACGTTTGACGAAACTTTTGCGGAAACGATCGGTGATTCGGCACTTCGCCGCGTGCAGAAACAGGTCGTATTTTTTGCCGATGTCAAAACCCTGAGCGAAGAAGAGATCGAAGTGGTCGAAAGTTTTCTGCGGCGGCGTTGGGATCTGTCGGAAAAACAGAGACTCTGGATGGCCTGGCGGGTTGCCTTGCCGATTATGTATAAAATCAAACCGAATTACGATCCGCAAGATTTTACCTACGAGGGTTTCCTCGAGGAATTGATTCACCGGGTTAACATCCGGCACAGAATTTGACAATAAAAAAGCCTTGCGAAAAAAAATCTTCGGCAAGGCTTTTTTGATTAACAATTCCGGTTTTTATCTTTCGTTCAATTCTAAAAGCAACGTTCCGTCATATCTCCAGTTGTATCTGAAAAAATTACCGGCTTGGGCAGGCGTTATGTTTCCGCCCAAAAGTTTAACGGCTTCAGCTAAAACGGGGTCTTGATTATTGGCCAGATCGGTTGCGGTCGGTATCAAAACGGCGTTCGGCATTACGCCGACATGCTCCAGACTTTTGCCGTCCGACATAATGACGTCGGCGTTCGTGATACTGGCACCATAAAAAATGGAATCATTTCGCAAACTGTTTATTTCGGATCTTGACTGCATCACCGCCCCGGCGGAAATGTCGCCGAGAACTACACCGCGTTGCTCAAGCTGCATTAAGCGGGCAAAGATTTCCGAGGCGGAAGCCGAACGGCTGTCAATCAAGACAATTATCTTGCCCTTAAAAGCATCGTCGCCTTTGGTTTTTGCCTCCTGCGGATCCATTTTTTTCCGTCCTTTCAGTTCGGCAATTTTAATGTCTTTATCGAACATATATCCGACCAGACGTTCAAGCGTGACAACATAACCGCCGCCGTTGCCCCGCAGATCGAAAATTAAGGAAGACGAGCCTTTCAGTTTGCCCATTATCGTATCGACATCGCTCGGGTCAAATCCGAAAGTGGGCATTTTCCAAATTCCGATGTCGCCGACTTTGACGATCAAATGTTGGTCGATCGAATCATCACCCGTTCTGTCAATCAATTTATAGAACAATTCTTTGGTGATGACTCGCGGACCCTGTTTTATTTCCGACTCGATATTTAATTGAACGGGTTTTTCCGCGTTTGGTTTGAGAACGGACAGATTTAAGCTCGTTCTTTTACTCAAAGTATTGAAGTAGTAGTTCATTTTCCAAAGATCTTTTCTGGTCGGGCGAAAGCCTTCCATCGTAAGTATCTGGTCGCCCGGTTTCAAACCTTTTTTATCGGCATCGCTTTTCGGTTTAACTACCGTGACAAAGCATTTATCGCCGATCATTCTCATCCGCCAGCCGTATTCGACGGACGCAGTTGTGGCCGGCGGCAGAAAATATAGATGCGAATCGTCGAAATCCATAAGAACCTGAGCGATCACGCCCAACGCCTCACCGGTTGTGTTTACCTCTTCGAGGCGTTTCTTTGCCTTTTCAAATCTTTCATCAAGGTCAATTCCTTTGAAATTTTCGTCGTAATAGTTGTCTTTAATATTATCTTTAATGACGCCGAGCATCGTTTTCATTGTCTGCCGCTCGATTCTGTCCATCTTGTTTTGAGCGTTCGTAACTTGAAAACCTGCCGACAGGCATATCGCCAAAATCGTAAAAATAAGGGTATTCTTTAAAAGTAAATGTTTCATAGTAAAAATCTCCATAGGTTTTAGAGTGTTATAAGGGGTTTCCTGAATAATATAAACCAAAATTTTTGATTTGGGAAGAATTTGAATTTTAACATTTGATAAACAAAATTGCTAAAAAAGGCGGAAAAGTGTATTTTGACATTTTTAGATTTCGGAAGTTTTGAGCTGTCCGGAAAAACAAATTCAGAAAATGAGTAAAAATATTTTCGATGGCATCCTGACCCAACACACGTTATTCATCCAAAAAGAGGCACTGCGCCACACTCACCAGCCTGAGAAATTACCACACCGTGATGTCGAAGTTGAGGAACTTTCGTTCCATTTAGTCGAGGCTCTCAAGGGCCACATTCCTTCGAACATGATTTTGTACGGTGTAACTGGAGCGGGAAAAACTGCAGTGACAAGATATGTTTGTGACCAGTTGGAAACAAAGGGTGAACAAATCGGTCGACTAGTTCATCCTGTAATGGTTAACTGTCGTCAAATCGACACACAATATCGCGTATTATCTCACATGGGTAATGCTCTTCTTGAAGCTCACGAACAGGCAGATATTCCTTTCACCGGTTGGCCAACAGACCGTGTATTCTCTGAATTAATAAAACGGATGGATTCTAGGGGTGGCGTATATGTTATCGTGCTTGATGAAATCGATCATCTTGTGAAGAAGGCTGGTGATGATT
>JBGTRS010000342.1:0-2471 GCA_041940665.1 Pyrinomonadaceae bacterium
GTAGAGTTTTAGGAGGTCTTCTACTTGCGGTTTGATAACTTCTTCAATCGTCGGATCATCAACTCCGTAAATGTTCTTGATATTTTTTCTGGCTGAATCGATGCGTTCCGGGGCACGCAATCGTGTGAGTTCAGCAGGATCGTAAATCTCTGTTATTTCCGGTCGGTCAAGCCATTCGATATAGAGCGGAGTCAAAAGCATTTTTTCTATCATCAAGGTCGTCACCCAGGAAACATCGCGTTCGAGCAAAGAGTTGATCGTTTCCCTATCTTTGTTCCAATCAATATCCACGCCGATAAAATGGACTATATTTTGCACACCCGCCTTATCGGCAATGCGGACTTCTTCCATATCGCTGACGTGGGCGAAGACTTCGACGTTATGTTTTTTGGCTTCCGAAACGACCTTATTAACAAATTCCTGCGGCATCCGCTCGACAAACGGCGGATCGGGGCCGTCTTCGATGATCAGTTTTACGCCTAAAATCGGTTGCGTGGCGACTTGCCTAACAAGTGCTTCGATCTGGCTTTCGTTTTCAAGATAAAAAATGGTTTTGCCGTTTTGCCATTTGTCGCTCGGAGAAGTTTTAACGGGATGTTTGCCTTCCATCGTGAAAATTTGGCTGGTATGAAAAACCCTCGGAGCAGAAGTTGCCTCGTCTTCAGAAATCATTCGCATCTTGGCGTAATTTTCATTGGTGCATTCGCCGCAACCCGTAACAAAGATCGAAGTTACGCCGTAATGTATAAATCTCGGAAAATTTTCTTTGATGGGAAAGGGATGCGTATGAGCGTCTATCAAACCCGGCATCAGATATTTTCCGCTTCCGTCAATAAATTCTCCTTTGCCTGTGCGTTTGATCTTTTTGGAATCAATGCGGACGATCTTCGAGTTCTTTACAAAAACATTTACATCTTTACGAATATCCGCACCTGTTCCGTCTATCAAATTGACATTTAGAACAACGAGATCGTAATCATCGGATCGGTTTATATTACTTTCGGCAGTAATATTTATTTGTGCGATCAAAAATATAAAGATCAATGATAAAACTCTTTTTATGACAAATTTCATAGTTCCCTCACATTTCTGAAATTTCTATTCCGGCTTATCTTTTAATACGCGGCATCACCTGCAATTCTTTTGTTTGTTTTGTGTGGCTATTATAGACTTCTGAATAAGAAGGAATGTATCACATCATTCCTTTTCCCAAAACATTATTACACCAGTTGATCCACCATTGAGTTGTGCCGAAGACGGGAACCAGGGCGATGACAATGGAAATTCCGGTCAGGGTAAATAGATACGGGAGATAAACTTTCTTTTCGTTTTTGTAATCCAGGTAAATCATTACGAGCAGAGGAATCAGCATAATACCGAGACAGATAAAGACAGTATTTAGAAAGCTGATCGGCGGTTCGCCGCCGTTGGCGATAAGCAGTGTAAAGAACGCCAGTCTGCCGAAGGCGGGCAGGAGTGCCCAGAAGGCGGTGGCGATCATCCAGCGGGCGTGATTCGGCGTGTCTTTGGAATTAACCATCGCCATGATGACCGAAAAACTAAATCCGGCTAAGACGGCGAAATCGGCAAATGAAAAGCCGTATCTTAAAACCGGTATCATATGCGGAGCGGTCGAGACGACCTGATACGGCATCACCTGTAAGGCCGAGAAAACCACGCCGCCGGCTAAGAATAGAGCGATGAATCCGAATTTCCGGTGAGCAGAGAGCGATCTGTTATGAACCAGCCACGGCTGCAGGATCAGCAAGAGATACCAGGCGGTCGCCGTCAATCCGTGGACATGCTGACGAAACGGGACTTCGGTAAATTTACTCCAGTAGGTAAAATAAAATCCCAGGATCGAGACTGCAAAAGGGAGCAGTAACCACAAATGGGCTTTTGGATACGGTAGTTTGTTTGAATTTTGATACATAGTTTTCACCTCTGTTTATGTCGCGACTTGCACCTCGCCGTCTTCTCAACCCTTTTCCCGATTTTCTAACCTCTCCATAAAATTATTTTTGATCCTTTCAACTATCCGAATTTTTCAGCAAAAATACGGCGTGTCGTATTCTAAAATAGCCGTTCCCGAGCAATCTTTCTTACAGCCCAACTTTACGACCCAAGCATTCGGCGGCGGAATCATCGAGGCCCATTGTTCATTTGGCCGTAAACTGTAATATCCGATAAAAGCACCGTTTTTCTCATAATAGGCAACGTGCAAAACGCAGGACCCAACATTTTTCGGGCGTAGAATTTTCTCTTGAGCTTCAGGACCGGAAACCAATGTGACCAGATTTGAATGTTGTCCCGGACACGGGGCTTCAACTTTTGTGCGAATAGTCGGCACGGGATATTTCTTTAAGGATATAAATTCCGTATTTATATCTGTTTGAATAAACTTTAAAAAACCTATTTCATCGTACATATTTAATCTCCTTAACAATTTGATAATTTCAAAAGTGGTTTTA
>JBGTRS010000342.1:2481-5361 GCA_041940665.1 Pyrinomonadaceae bacterium
CGGACAACCAAAAAATACTCACTTGGTCTCCCGGAATGGCATATCACCGATCTATTAAAACTGGGTTGAATGGAATACATATCGCGTTCCGCCTCTGCTCGGAACTTAAAGGCGTTAATATCTTGCTCCTTTCGGGGTCCATCTAATAACGGGTGGTTCCATGGAGTCTATGCAGCCCGGCGGGACAAAATCTATTAGATAGACTTTGTGATAAGCAACTTGATTTACAGAACTTGCTTTTATGTAAGCACCTGATTCTTGAGCAAGTCTGTAGCAAAACCAGTTGCCATCCGTAATTGTTCCGGCGGCTTTTATCTTTGCCACTTTACAGGCGACGATCCATATTCTTTTAACCAAACCTTTTAGTTTTCTGAATTCAGTGACATCATTTCGTGTTATCCCTTGCCCGATGCAGATTTTGCCGGGTTTCCCGTGAGCATTAAAAATCAGGGTTTCCAAGCCCTTTCCAAAAGCTATTTTTGACGTTTTCGCGTCATTTGCGATTCGGGCGATCATTTGCGAGACATTTGTACTTTGCGGAACTTTCCAGGTAAAAAGCATCTGATATTCTTCACCGGGTGCATTATGTGCATTCAAAACCATATTCGGAAACGGAACCGGAATTATTTTTCCGGGATTTATACTAACCATTTTTTTATTTCTCCTCTTTTTGTGTATGTTTCATAACTCTTCACCCTGTCAGACCATTTATCCGAATGAACTTTAATTTACATTTACAACCATTGATATGCCGCCTGACTGAACAATATCTCGTAGCGGACCTGTTCGGGGAGCAGGGGATCACCTAGAAGATAATCCTGCCAATCGGTTCTTCCATAGGCGGTTCGCACCGTGTATTCGTAGTAAAAGTTATACATATGGATCGTGTAGGGAGTTTTGGACAGACTGGAAATCTTGCCGCGGGCCGGATCACAGCGGCCGTCGCGGAAAATCGGTTTTCCTCTTCTCTGCAGATCGGTCTGAAATTGCCAGATTATTCTTGATGAGTTTATTTTTGTCTGCTCGGAAAAATAGTTGATTTGCGGCGGCGTGACCGTAAATTTGTCGCCCGGACTTCCCGGGAAAATGTTTTTGTCACCGTCGCGGTAAATGATGAAATCAAAGTAAAAAATAAGCTGCATATCGGTGACCATATTGGGAGCCGGGATATGAATTCCATACTCCGCCCCGCCGACCGCCTGGGTCAGGTTAAAATAGCCATCCTCAAAAACTCTGCCCGAATTGCCATCGCCGAAATTTATACTTGTGTCTTTGTATGCCATCAATTTTCTCCCATCCATACCTTCGCAAAGTTGACCAATTATTCAGATAGAACTGACTCAGCAAGTTGGCTGGTTGGCTCAGTTTGATAAATTATTTCTTCATCATTTTTCTTTCTTCTTTTGCCTATAAGATTTCCTAACGAATATTCAAGGAATAAAAGCCGAGGGAATCGGAACATCGCCGTCGGAGCCGAATTCGGCTGAGTAATATGAATTATCACTTCTCAGCACAAACCAAATTCCGGCGCGAAAGATCGCTTGCTCAAATCTTCCGTCGCCATTGTAATCTGCCGGAACCGGCGTGTCCGTTTCTGCTCCAAATTGCTTGGCTTGGAAATCTCCATCCGAAGATTCGAGCCAATACCAGGTTCCGTTAGATGGGCGATAAACTGCCGTGTCCATCCTTCCGTCGCCGTCAAAATCTCCGACCTGTGGTTTGTCGCCTGCCAAACCGAATTGAAATCCTTCAACTTGCGAATCCGAACTTCTCATCCGATACCAGATGCCATCGCGGAAAACCGAGAGATCGGCTTTGCCGTCGGAGTCGTAATCGGCTGATACGGGAATGTCCGTTTCGATTCCGAATCTGATTGATTGATAAGCATTGTTTTCGCTCATCAGTTGGTGCCAGACTCCGGTCGAGGGACGGTAGACCGCCAGATCGGTTTTATTATCACCGTCAAAATCCGCTTGCACAGGCAGATCGCCCGCTTGTCCGAAATGCACGGCGTGGAATTCTCCATCACTTGAGTCAAGCCAGTACCAGTTGCCTTCCGACGGGCGATAGACGGCGATGTCCGTGCGATTATCTCCGTCATAATCTGATGCGACGGGAAGATCACCTGCTAGACCAAATCGAACAGAATCAACCGAATTATCCTGAGTGTTCCAGACATACCAAACGCCGTTTTCGGGGCGAAAGACAGCCAGATCGGTTTTGCCATCGCCGTCGAAATCATTAACGGGGCGTGGAGCATTCGGCGAGGCGAGAAAATCCAAATTGAGATTCTCTTCAGAATGATTTATCTCAAAAATCTGTGGAGCGAAGTTGTATCCTTCGCGTTCGGCAACGACAAGGTAAAAGGCACCCGTAATAACCGATTCAAACTCATAATTACCGTTGGCATCAGTCATTACCACCGAAACACTACCCCTGACGGTATCAATCAAAGTTAGTTTTGTATTGGGAAGACCGACATTTCCGGCGGTTGATTCCACCGTGCCGCCCAAAGCCGCATAAGCAGCCGTCGGACCGCCGGAAACGGGTTGACCAACGAATGTAAGATTCTGATTGGTTGGAAGATTGGGGAACTGGAAAGTTCCGGGATTGAAAGCATAGAGGGGACGGGTTGCGGAAACGGCAAAGTTTCCGGCGGCGGTATCGAAGAACCCGAAGAAGCCGCTTGCGTCGGTTAAGACAAAGCCGCTCGATGCACCGCTCAGAGCGATGCGAACATTGGGAATCGGATTGCCGTCATAATCGAGAGTTTGACCGGCAATCGAGAAATCACCCAGCTTAGTGATAAAAGCATCTAAAGAACCACTTATTATATGGGGCTCCGAAGCGGGCACGCTTCAAAAAAGCCCTCAATTTTGA
>JBGTRS010000343.1:0-5344 GCA_041940665.1 Pyrinomonadaceae bacterium
GCCGAAAACTTGCTGCAAATCCGTCGATATGACATTAATTTCTTTGCGAAGAGTGTTGTTTGAATACAAATCCATAACCTGAGCTATATTAACCAAGCTATAAAAACCTAAATTTCGTTCTAGATCGCCTGCTTGGTCTTTTCGCTCGCGACCGTTGGGTTCTGTAATCGTCCATAAATGTAAGATCCGTTCTGGAAAAATTTTCAACGAGCTTAAATTCTCATATAAAGTTTTATAATCGGCAGGCTCCGCCGGATTAATGGCATACTCGTAGTTGTTCTGTTTGAAAAATTGTTCGGAAATTCCGACTGTTGTGACCGTTTGTCCTTCCTCTTTTAAACGTTCGACAATTTTTTCTCCGAGAGGACAATCATTAGTAAATAACAACCAGCAAAATTTTTCGGTGAATTTAAATTTCTTTCCAACCTGTAGAAGCGGGATCATAAGTTTCCACGAGGGAACATAAAACCAATCTGAAATATTGTTCTTTTTTCTGTTTTCGATTTTTTCTTTAATCGGTTTGTCCAAAGACTGAACCGGTTCTGCCCAGTACCGCTGGCGTTCAAATGGATAAGTCGGCAATGGAACGCGCCGACGTCGCTCTTTTCCATAATATTCATACCAATCTATTTCGACACCTGAGAGCCACAGCCTTGCCATTGCTTTTTGTAATTCCCCTTCAAATTGTAAATCGGGATGATTGCTGAAAGTTGGAATAACTGTTGTTTTTTTTCCAACCATTGCCGCTTGCTGCCGCACCAGAGTGGTAAGCACTTGTTTAGGACCTACTTCCAAAAAAACCGGCTGGGTTTCTTCCAGAAGCCGGTTCACGCCGTCAACAAATCTCACACAATAACGTGAATGTTTTACCCAGTAAGAACAATTGACCGATTCTTCGGCGGTTATCCATTTTCCAGTTAAATTCGATAAATAAGGTATTTGTGGCGGCTTTAATGAAATCGTTTTCAATTCCTTTAGTAACGAGTCCGCGATGTTGTCCATGATTTTTGAATGAAAAGCATGCGAGGTTTGCAGAGGATAGTAATTCACGTGATTATCGGACAGCTTGTTTTGTAATTCCATCACAGCACTTACCGAACCTGAAACGACGCACTGCCGATTATTATTGACTGCCGCCAAGGATAAACGGTCGTCCAAATATTGAAGAATTTCATCCTCTGAAATTTCGATACTTAACATCCTTCCGCCCGGCAAATTCTGCATAATTTTTGCCCTAGCGGAAACCAGACGCAATGCTTCCTCTAAGGTCATTACGCCGGCTAAACAAGCACATACATATTCGCCCAGACTATGTCCTATTAACGCTGCCGGCTTGATGCTCCAGGCAATCAGCAATCTAGCGAGCGCGTGTTCAATTACAAATAAAGCGGGTTGCACAACCTCCGTTTGTTGTAACATTTCATGGGAACTTTGCCTTTGCTCTTCATTTTCCGGTAACAAAACCTTTCGCAAGTCGAAATCAAGATGTTCCGCCAGCAATTGGCAGCAATTGTCTATTTCATTTTTAAAAACCGTCTCAGTTTCGTATATCCCGCGCGCCATATTGACGTGTTGCACGCCTTGTCCGGGAAACATAAAGACAACCGGGCGATACTCGCCGTTGCAGATGTCTGTTTCGAGCAATTGCGAATTTGAGTTCGGGACGGTTAATGCCTTGACAGCTTTCTCCTTATCGGTACAAACAATTATTCTGCGATTCTCAAAATTTTTTCGCCCGATTTTTAAGGTATAAGCTACGTCGGCGAGGTTCAACTCGGAATGCTTTTTCAGACAGTCGGCTAAGTTTTGGCTCGCACTTTCAAGTGCCGTTTGAGTCTTTGCTGATAATGTGAGAATCTCTTGAACTCGATGGGTGCTAGATGTTAGAGAAGCGGTGGTCGATTCCTCCAAAATTACATGCGCGTTTGTTCCGCCGATGCCGAAAGAGCTTACCCCTGCCCGGCGCGGAAATTTGCTGCTATTCCACGGTTTTAATTCCGTATTGACGTAAAACGGACTATTTGTAAAATCAATTTGGGGGTTAGGGGCAGTAAAATTTAAGCTCGGGACAAACATTTTGTGTTTAAGTAAAAGGACTGCTTTAATCAAGCCGGAGATTCCGGCGGCGGCGTCTAAATGTCCAATGTTTGTTTTGACTGAACCGATTGCACAAAATCCATTGTCATGTGTGTTTTCCCGGAAGGCTTGGGTGAGCGACTTAATTTCTATCGGATCCCCTAAAACAGTGCCCGTCCCGTGGGTTTCGACATAGCCGATTGTTCTTGCATCTACTTCAGCATTTGATAAAGCTTCAACGATTACTTCAGTTTGTCCCTGAAAGCTGGGAGCAGTAAAACCTGCTTTCAATGAGCCATCGTTATTCACCGCCGTGCCTTTGATTACGGCATAAATATGATCGCCGTTAATAATTGCATCCGCCAAGCGTCGTAAAACCACTACCCCTCCACCATTTCCGAATACCGTTCCTTGTGCATCAGAATCAAAAGCCCGGCAATGTCCGTCGGGCGAGAGGATTCCGCCTTCTTGATATTGATAGCCGGTTTTTTGAGGCACTCGGATTGAAATGCCTCCGCTTAAAGCAATATCACATTCAAAATTCAATAAAGCTTGACAAGCCACATGAACTGCCACCAGTGAAGTTGAGCAAGCCGTCAGAATAGTATAGCTAGGTCCTCTCAGTCCTAATTTATATGAAACACCCAGAGCTAAAAAATCAGGGTTATTACCGACACCGATCTGCTTTGTCCCGATTGAAGCGAGAATTTCAGGGTTTGAATAAAGCTGTAATAAGTAAGTGTTGGTAGTTGCCCCGGCAAAAACGCCTATAACATCCCGCATATCTTCCGGATTATATCCGGAAGATTCCAGCGCCTCCCAAGCGCATTCCATAAATACACGCTGCTGCGGATCCATGACCAATGCCTCGCTGGGGCTAAAGCCGAAAAATGATGCATCGAAATACTCTATATTTTCCAGTATTCCGCCGGCTTTGACGTGATGCAAGCGGGGAGAGTTAAGAGCCTGTAGGGAGAAACTTTCTAATTCTTCATCTTTGTGAAAAGCGATTGATTCTACCCCTTCACAAAGATTTGCCCAAAACTGATCAATATTACTTGCCCCGGGAAACCTTCCTGACAATCCGACGATCGCAATTTCCGAGCTGTTAGAGATATCGGGATTATTCATCTATTCCTCACATTAAATTTAGAATAAACTTAAACAAATTTCTTTCAGCTGAACAGATTTACTTATTAAATCTGTTTGTCTTGAGGTTATAGCAAACGCGAGATGCCTTTTGTTGTAAACGCATCCGACAAACAATGAACTTTGAAAATAAATACAATTATTAGAACACGTAGAGGAGAATGTCAAAGGACTTTGCCGCCACAATCCGCGATATTATAGTAGATCGGCAAAAGCCATCTAGACGCTTTTAACGGGCGACTGGGCTACAGTGTCTTGCCTGTTGCCGAAGTTGAACACTTCACGGTCTCGGGACGATATGCCCTTCTTTGGCAGCTTTAATCGGATTTGTTTTCAAAGAGCCTAGCGAAGCAGACTGATTAAACTACTGATTGGTTTGGTAACTAATTAAGATGGTTCTAATTCTTCCTTTCTCTTTTTCTTCGTTTTTTTCCTCGGTCTGCTCTCTGCTGGTAGGAATTTGAATCCTGAATCTGACCTTCAGAAATAAAGTTGGCAAAAGTGCGTATTGTTGGATAGCGCAAGATATCCGTCAATGAAAATTCCCGCTCAAAGGCTTTTTGTAACCTGGCATGTAGTTTTATAATTAATAAAGAATGCCCACCCAACTCAAAGAAATTATCCTCTATACTAACTTTTTTTAAGCCCAGCACTTGTTTCCAAATATCTGTTACTAAGCTTTCAGCAGTGTTTCTCGGTAAAATAAAGTTTTCTTTTACTTCATCGGGCAAATTGCGGGTTGTTGATGAAATAGAAAGCCGGTCGACCTTGCCGTTTGGTAGCAGCGGCAGTTCTTTCAAGAAGTAATAATGTAACGGAAGCATGTAATCAGGCAATCGTTCTGCCAGAAATTGTCGAAGTTTATCAGTATCAAACGGTTGATCAGCAAAAATAAAGGCTTTTAGAAAAGGATTGTCGGGATTCTCCCGGCTCACCATGACGACCGCATCGATAACAGTCAGGAATTGTTTGATTACAAATTCAATTTCTCTTAATTCAATGCGAACGCCGCGGATTTTAACCTGCTGATCCCGCCGTCCAATATACTCTAAATTTCCGTCCGGATGATACTTTGCCAAATCTCCTGTTTTGTATAGTCGTGAGCCGGGCAGCTTACTGAACGGGTCAGGAACAAATCGGCACGCCGATAAACCTGGCGAGTTGAAATAGCCTCTTGATAAATTGGCACCGCCGACATAGATTTCTCCTACAATACCAATCGGGACGGGATTAAAATCCTTATCGAGAAGATAGATAGTGGTATTTGAAATCGGTCGTCCGATAGGTTCGGATTTTAAAGAACTGCTGGATTTATTAGAAACGTATCCAGTAACATCAGCCGCAACCTCTGAAGACCCGTATAAATTTAACAGTGTCTTACCGGGCATTAATTGATGAAATTGTTTGGATAATTCGACCGGAAGCGCTTCCCCGCTTGATACCCACAACCATAAATGAAGTTGTTTTAAGAGATTGTCATATTCAAACAAAGCCCGCAACAATGAAGGGACCAGAACTAAGCGTGTAATTTTGTAGTCTGAGAGAATTTGAATAAATTTCAAAGGTTGTTTTACGACTTTATCGGGAATCAATACTATCCTGACGCCCCGAAGCAAAGGTCCGAAAATCTCCCAAACCGAATCCACAAAACTCAGAGCAGTTTTTTGACAGCAAACATCTTCAGGTGTAAAAGGATATGCCTGCCACATCCATTCAAAGCGATTTAAAGTATTCTTATGAGTGCCGGCAACCCCTTTAGGGAGACCTGTGGAACCGGAAGTGTAAATAACATATGCTAGATTTTCCGCCTCCACCGCTACTTTCGGGTTTACGCTTTGCTCACCTCGCAACTCGTCTCTGATTTCGTCCAGACAGATAACCTTTATGTCTTTCTCGTCTGCCTGCCAGCCAATCCGCTCTTTCAAATCGCTTTGCGTTATCACTACTTCGACCTGCGCATCTTCGAGCATCCATCTGACTCTCGATTCAGGCGCTTCCGGGTCAATCGGCAAATACGCTGCTCCGGCTTTTAATATTCCCATCAATGCAACCACCATCGAGACGCTTCGTTCGAGCAGCACGCCGACCACCGATTCGACTCCGACTCCCTGTTTGCGCA
>JBGTRS010000344.1:0-5340 GCA_041940665.1 Pyrinomonadaceae bacterium
ATTTTGCCGCGATCCCCGAAACCATCGAAGATGCAGTTCAACGAACAAACTCGGAAGATGCAAAGGTTTCCCTTATCTCACTAGAGGCCTGGAACGCCGAACTGACAAACCCGAACATCAGAGAAGAACGGGAACAGAAGAAAAAGGAACTGGAAAAAGAAATTAAGGCAAAACAAGCCGAATGCGATAAAACTTCAATTCAGAAAAAGGCCGAATGTTTTAATGAAATGATGGAGATGCGGAAAAAGAGCATGAATCTGAATTTCAGCAGTAACACCAAAGAACTCGCCCTGGCCTGGCGGATTTACGTCGAATCGCCGCGAACCAGAAAAGATTTTTGGGCTAATAAAAACGGACAGATCATTAACGATCCGTTTGGAAAAAATAAATAGTTCGAAACGGAAAATAAAAGAATGTTGACTATAAAATGGTAAGAAGTATCGAACAAATTTTTTTATGTCAGTTTTGTCAATATCATTCGGACACGAAATTATTTCAATGTCCCGAATGCGGCCGAAACAAATTTGTCGTAAAAAATTTTGATCTTTATTTTTGCAGTCAGTGCGAGCATTCCTCACTCGAGTTTTTTAGAAAATGTCCGAATTGTTCCAAACTCAAAAAGTCCGCTGATCAAATTCAAATTTCAAAACCAGCGATATTAAAGTCCAATTTTCCAAAATCAAAACCCGCCAGAGAAAAACCTCTGATCCTGCCCAGAACGACGAATGACCAAAATATCTGTATTTGCCGCTATTGCAAATATCAAACGCCGACAAAACTATTTGAATGCCCCGAATGCGGCCGAACCAATTTTATTTTCTACCAAAATAATCTTTTCCATTGCGAGAAATGTAATTTTAAATCCGGCGAATTTTTTAAGAAGTGTCCGGACTGTCAAAAGGAAAAAAAAAGTAAAAAAAAGTCCAAACCGACAAAATACGTATCAAATCAACCCGAAAATAACACCCACATCCGGCCGAACCGCTATAAATCATCCCCGCCGCTAACGACCGACAAGATTTGCGATGACTGCGGCAAAGGAAACGAAGAATCTGCCAATCGGTGCTGGTCTTGCGGGCATCCGCATTTTATCAATTTTCAAGATTTTGCGAAGATCAGGACCGAAGCGTTAAGTGATATTAAAAAAGAAATTGCCGGTTTTCTTATCCTGATCGCAACTTTAACCGGGATCGGATACTTTATCGGGCCGACCAAATTACTGGCGATTTTGCCCGCCTCGATCGTTTATTTGACTATACCGTCAATCGTTGTTTTTGCTTCAATCGTGATCTATGAATCCTACTACAGATTCGCTTTTGCCGAGGTAAATCCGATTCTCTCAGCTTTGAAAAAATTCTTTACTTATATTTTGATCGGGGTAATGTTACTGGTTGAATTATTTTACGGGGTAGATTGAAACGACTTTATAAAATCTATCATTTTGCAACATCTTCGAACAAAACGACATCGCTCAGTTCTCTTGACTGAGCAACAATTAATTTCTCACCGTCGGGCGAAAAGCCAAAATCATCCAAATATTGAGAATTAAAATTCGTAACCTGTTCCGGTTTTCCGTCTTCGAGCGATAATTTCCAAAGGTTACCGACATTTCCCGAAGCTCCGATAAAGTACAGAAACCGATCATCTGGTGACCACAAAGTTTTGCTTTCTTTTAGTTCCGGCGGAACGTTGAATTTTTTTATGATCTCGCCGCCTTCGATAGAAATTATTCCGATCTGCCATTTTGCATCAGCCATCTGAAAAAAACTGGCAAATTTCCCGTCTGAAGAAACCGCACTCCATTTCGCCTGAAATTCCGTTAAACGCTCCGGTTCGCCGCCCCTCATGGAAACCTTCATCAGATAGGGTTGAGAGATAATACCGTGCTGATAAACAACCGTCTGACCGTCGGGCGAACAGGACGGATATGCATCGGCATCACCATTGGTTAATTGAGTTAAATTATCGCCGTCGCTATTAACCCGCCAGAGGTTGGCTTTTCCGCCCCGCCAGGAAACAAATACGATGTATTTTCCGTCCGGCGTTGCACACATCCCGCGTGTGGTCACACCGGCATCGGCAGTTATTTGCCGGCGATTTGCTCCGAGTTCATCCATTATCCAAAGGTTCGATTTACCGTCCGCGTTCGACCGATAAATGATCCCGGAATCGGCTTTCCAGGCCAGCGGGTTTAAAACGCCTGTTTCCGCAACGATTTCTCTTGGCGAAAAATCTTCATTTATCTTTCCACCGACCGAAATGCTTCGGAGCGACGTAGTTTGTAAAGCAACGAAAGAGTCGCCGTTTTCGGTTGTATGTATGGCATAATAATCGTGAAGATCGTTGACCACAATCCTTGCTTCACCTGAACCGCTTGAAACAAACCAAATCTGATTTCTTTCCGAACTTGATTTACTGCCTGAAACAAGCAGACCGCTTCCGTCTTTTATCCATTCAAAACTTGCCACATCGTGCCATTTTATATTGCTCAGAGACTTTTCCGAGCCGTCACTTACATTGACGCCGATGATCGAACCGTAATTAAATTCGGGTTCGTGAAGATTTATCAAACACGCGATGGTTTCGCCGTCGGGTGACCAGGCCGTAAAATCTCCGTGAAAAATAAATGTATTCGGCTGCGGTTTGCTGGAAACAATTCTGGCGTTTCTGCCGTCGGCATCGGCGATCACCAGATGATTTCGGTTGGAAGCTGAATCGGATTGTATAAAGGCAATTTTTTTTCCGTCGGGCGAAAATGAAACCGAATATGCGATAATATCCGGAATTTTTTGCGGAACGCCCCCCAGTGCCGGAATTTTATATAGATCAATATCGGTTTTGTCGCCGCTGAAAAGATTATAGTAAATTTGATTTCCATCCGGCGTAAAAGTTAATCCCCAAAACTCCGATTTGGTCGGCGGCAAAACCTGTTTATCATTGGCAATGCCGGTCTGTCTCACCCACAGACTGTTGCCGACCGGCTCGCTCAAAACATAGGCGACGAATTTGCCGTCCTGTGAAAATGATGCCAGTGAAACTCTGCCGTTGTTAGTAAGCCTTGAAAGTTTGACCCTTTCAAATGAATGTTTAATCTTCCCCGAATAAAAATTCCAATAAAAAAGTCCGGCGAGCAGTACAACCACAACCGCTCCCGCCGCACTAAATTTTAGTAAAAATCCTTTCGACCCGGGAACTTCAGAAACTTCCGATCTGCTGACCGTCCGTGCATTATCAAAGTTCGATGAACCAGCATTTACGGGCATATCCGATCCTTCTGTATTTTCGCTTTCGATCGTTATCCGTGAAAATGTTTCCGTTTCAAGTACAAATTCAGATTCATCAAAATTCGAAACTTCTCCGAGAAAACGATAACCGTAGCCGGAAACGGTTTCGATAAAACGCGGGTTTTGTTTGGATTCTCCGAGAGTTTTGCGGATTTGGGAAATATGCACCGTTAAATTTGATTCCTCCACGATCTGTTCCTGCCAGACACGCTCAAAGAGTTCATCTTTACTGATTAGTCTACCGCTGTTTTCAACCAAAATTAAAAGCAGATCGAGGGCTTTCGGAGAAAGCGTTAAAATATTGTTTTCACGGTTTAATTGTCGGTTTTTCGCATCGAGTTGAAATTCGCCGAACTTATATATTTTTCGCAGTTGATCATCCATCTTTCAGTCTTCGGAAAATATTTGGAAAATATTCCTAAAAAATTAAAGACTTTTTGAACGCTACGGGATGAGAATTGCCGTGTCGGAGCATATTTGACACCGGCAAACCGGCATTCGGGTCTTTCTTAGAGCGATGAAATTATAGCAAAAAAAAGTTTTGAGTTGGGAACATTTTTTATCAGCGGTGATTTTGAATTATTTAAAAAATCAATGACTCCAAAAAAAGAAAAAACGGTGATTACGTTTGAAACTTATCAACGCACATATTTACGGAAAAAGGTTGAGACAACCGTCTGGTGTGAATTTTGTTCGGAGAAAACGCTTTTAGTCACACCGGATGTGGCCGCTCACATTTTTCAAAAAAGCGTTACCGTGATTTTTAGGATGGTCGAGGAAGGAAAAGTTCATTTTTTTGAAACGGAAAATGGTAATTTGCAGATCTGCAGTAATTCTTTAGCAGAAGAACTGTCAGAATAAATCGAATTTTTCCCTTCCTTAAACAAATACAGTGTTTTCAGATGTTTCTTCACAAGTTCCGGTCTCCAATTCGGGAGTGAAGATTCAAGGCTGAATCGGTAAGGCGTATCGGTTATGCCGATTCAGCGATTTTTTCGAGTAACAGACGAAATTCTGATAGCAAATTTCAGTCTTAATCCAAATTTTTCGGAGGTTTTTTATGAGTTTTGAAATTTCTGCCAGCGGAACAAATAATTTCTATTTGAAAAAAAAAGGATGTGAAGACGGCAGTACCTTCAATCTGATCAAGGTCATCGCGATTATGACAAGTTTAGACCTGACTTCAACCGGAAGGACCGCCATTTCGGGAACGGGCGGAGCAATTGATTATTTTGGAAAAGGGATTACAGACCTGATGATCGCCCACGCGACACGGGAAATGCTTCATAATTTATCGAATGCGGTTTGCTTTCTGGCGATGAACCCGAATTCTGGTGATGGTTGGATATATATTGATGCCACTGAAACACATACCTTTTGGGAAGATACGCGCCGCTTGGCCAAATATAACTTTTCTCCGGGCGATTCTCCCGGGGCCGAATTCATTAAAACGATCGGACGAGCATTAAAAGATACGGGGTTGGATAATTTCGGCGTTTTACAGCAATTGGCATTCGCCCTGAGCCGATTTGAAAACAAAATTGATGATTCGATGATTCCTCAAATAAATATCGCTTTGACTACCTAATAATTGGAGATCGGAGAAAAATTTTGAAGGTTTGAATATCCAATAATGAAAAAGCGTCAGTCCATCAAGACGCCGAAATTCTTGTCATATTTCTCGGTGTCCCGGAAAGTTTCCATGAGAAATTGGGCGGCTGAGATAATTTTCACGGCGAAGGTATTTTGCCTAGAACATATGAACAAATTATCTGGAAAATGTGGTATCCCTGCGTCTGAATTTTAAATTTATTCGTTTTGAAAATTAAAAGTTCAATAATCAGGAACCGATGTTTATTCATTCCCTTCGGCATTTTCGCAAAACAGTAAAAAAAATTAAAAAACAGGAGAATATAGATGAAAAAAACAACGTTAATTTTGATGAACAAGGATACTACTCGAGTAAGCTACCTTCAAGCAGTTCCCGTCTACAGATTGATCTCGCATCCTGTTTTGAGCAACACCACCCTGGCGCGGTCCTGCACCAGCTCCACGG
>JBGTRS010000345.1:0-5335 GCA_041940665.1 Pyrinomonadaceae bacterium
GAAGAAAAGACCGCGACCGGCGGCGATCTTCTGCGTTTTCACGAATTGGAGAGCAAGGTCTTTAATAATACGAGAACGATCCGCGTTCTGCTTCCGCCGGATTACGATAAAGATTCAAAGCAGAAGAAATATCCCGTTTTGTATCTGAATGACGGTCAGAATCTTTTCGACGCGGCGACCTCGCAGTTCAATCCGATGGAATGGCGGGTTGACGAGACGGTGCGGGAACTGATCGAAAACGGCCGGATCGAGCCGCTCATCGTCGTCGGCATAGATAATGCCGGAAAGCGTCTGCGGCCGAATGAATATCTGCCGTTTGAGGATAAATTTTTAAGCCCGCCTCTGCCGAACCCGAACGGCGGAAAATATCCTGATTTTCTGACTGAAGAAGTGATGCCGTTTATCGAAAAACGCTATCGTATCAAAAAAGGCTTTGAACATACGGCCCTCGGCGGTTCATCTTACGGAGCTTTGATCACGCTTTACACGATCATCAAAAAGCCGGATGTTTTCGGCCGCGTGCTTTTGGAAAGTCCCTCGTTCTATGTTTCGGAAGGACAGATCTTAAAAGACAGCCTGAACATAAGAAAATTGCCTGAAAAGATTTACATCGGCGTCGGCACGAACGAAGAAGCCCGCCGGGATTGCACGCCCGGCGATCTCGGACACGAAGCGGTGCGGGACGTTTTGAAACTCGAAAAAATTCTGCTCGATAAAAAGATCGAACGGAAAAACCTGAAAGTTCTCATCGAAGACTGTGCGATTCACAACGAAGAAGCCTGGGCAAAACGCCTTCCTGAAGCCTTAAAGTTCCTCTACGGAAAAAAGTAATTGCACAAATCATAAATATCTGTAAAATAAGAACGCTCCTTTTCTGTTTATAAAGATTTTAGTTTCCAAAATTCATCAAAAAGCGGATTTTTTCTAAAGGTTTTATTACGGCCTAATTCTATAAAAATAACCAAGGAGAGAAAATGTTAAAAAAACCGCTTTTGATCGCTTTTGTGGTTTTGGCAATAGCTTTTTCGGCGACCGCCAAACAGCCCGAATTTTTCAAAAATTTAGCCGGAACGCCCATCGAAATGGATTCGATGCGTCTGCCGGATGTGCGTTCGACGGGAATCAAATCGAAATCCGCAATGCTTCCGATTCGTTTTAAGGACGGCAGAGCGACACTCGACATTCCGATCGAAACGACGGAAAACCTGCGTCTGAGTCTGCTCGCTCCGAACAGCCGTGGTTGGGAAATCATCGCTTCAAACGGCACGAATAAAGACCTCGATCTTCGCAGTAATTCCGAACTGTTCGATAGAGAGTTCGGCGAGATCGGGCTTGACGGTGTGAGGTTTCCGGCGGAGGTTTTTGAATTTAATTACGTCAAAGCGGGAATCTGGCGGATCGAACTTTCCGCACCGAAAGCCGCAAATTTCCGCGATGATGAAACGGTCGGATATCTGGTCGTGACGAGCCAGTCGCCCTATCGGGTTTACTCCTACATTGACACGCATCAAACGCTCGTCGGCCGAAACATCGGCGTTTCCGCAAGCGTTTTCGATTATTCAAAAGACGGCGAAGCGGCAATTCCGGGAAGTATTGACGGCCTTATCCGTAAGATCGAAGGCGAAATAATTTTACCAAACGGTTCGTCGCAAAAGATGCGGTTTGACGAAAACGGACAGAGCAATTTTGTTCCGACCATTCCCGGCGAATACCGTCTGCACATCAAGGTCGAAGCGAGAACGCCCGAAGGCGAATCGTTCGTCCGCACGAGCGAACAGGTCGTTCAGATTTTGAGCGATAATGTGCGTTTCGGGAAATCAACTTACACAAATTTATTGGACGATGAACGCCTGCAGGTCAATCTGCCGGCGGAAGGTTTGAAAACCGGAAGAAAAGTTATCTTTTACGGCGAAGTCTGGGCGAGAAACGAAAACGGCGAAAGGCCGGTCGCCTGGCTCGGCGGAATGTCGGTAGCGGAAGGCAGAGGTTTCCGCACGAATCTGCCCGTCACTTTCGACGGCCGCTGGCTCGCCAATGCCGATGCGAGCGATACATTTGAACTCCGCAATGTGCGAATCCAGGACGCGGATTATTTCGTAACTTTGGCACAAGCCGGAAAAATTGAGCTTTCGATCACATCAGTTCCCGAAAATGCAAGAAGTTTCAACGGCGTAATCACGGATGAGATGCGGATGGGCAAACGTCCCGCGATGCCGGCCGTAAACGATGCCGCGGGCGGCAAATTGATGCTCGTTCACGGCTACTGCTCGGGCGGAAACACCTTCCCGACATCGCAGTTTTCCAACTTCATCGTCTTTAATGACCCGAACAAAAACCGCACCCACGATCAATTTGCCAATCTGATCCGTAATTTCGGAGCGTCATATCCGTCGTTCGGCATCGTCGCTCACAGCCAGGGCGGGGCGTCGTCGCTTCATCTCTACACATATTATTGGAGCGGACTCGATTACGCCGGTGCGGGCAGACTTATTCAATCCGTCGGCACCCCCTATCAAGGCACGGCTCTCGCGGGAAATCTCGCCGCCTTGGGAAGCGTCTTCGGGGCGGGTTGCGGCACGAATTACGATTTGACCTACAGCGGTGCATCTGCGTGGCTTTCGGGAATTCCCTCGTGGGCGAGAGCGAAGGTTCATTTTTATACGACATCTTTCAAAGACGTCTGGTGGCGTTATGATTACTGCAACATCGCCACCGATCTCTTTCTGAGCGACCCGGACGACGGCGTTATCGAAAAATCAAAAGGACAGCTTTCGGGAGCGACCAACCGGGGACATAAAACCGGCTGGTGTCACACCTCGGGAATGCGTGATCCGGCTCAAACTTCCGATTCATCCAGAAATGCTGAGATGAATGCAAACGCCGCCAGATAACTGATTCAAATTCTAAGAATGAGCGGTAAGCCTTTTTATACTTGCCGCTCAAATCTATATCCAGAAATTTATTTTCCGCTACAGTATTTTACTCAGCCTTCCTTAATAAAAAAACAGGAATCGGTTGACTTTTCTTGTCACAAACGGATCGCGTGCGGTGTTTAGAATCATATGTTTATTAAAATCTCTGACAAGATCGCCGCCGCCACATTTTTGTTTTTTTTACTGGGAATCTCCGTTTTCGGACAGAATCAAAAAGCCGAACTGCCCGCTACGACACTCGGCGGCATCGTCCGCGAATGGCTTCAGGTCATCGAAACGGGAAAACCGGACGAGATCAAGCGGTTTGTCGAAACCCGTTTTTCGGGTAGTGCCCTTCGCAATCAGCCGAATGCCGTTCAGGTCTTTACTAAATTACACGAGCAAAGCGGCGGATTGGAGATTTTGCGGGTGACGCCGCCGGCCGGGGAATATCCGATGACGATCATCGCCAAATCAAGACGCGGCGAGCATTTTGTCCGCCTGACGATCGGCACGGACGGTTTTGAAAAGGAAAAGCTCGCCGGACTCGGCATTGACAGAGCGGAAGATCCGGCAGCACCGAAACTGAGTGTGACCGACCGACCGCTTTCGGATGCGGAAATGATCGCCGCCGTCAAAAAAGAAATCCAGCGTCGCACTGATCGGGGTGAGTTTTCCGGCGTGGTTCTCATTGCCAAAGATGACCGGATTTTACTCGAAACAGCCCACGGGTTTGCCGACGTTGAAAATAAAATTCCGAACGGCCGGAAAACCAGATTTCATCTCGCGTCCGTCGGCAAGATGTTCACTGCCGTTGCCATCGCCCAACTCGTCGAAACGGGTAAACTGTCTTACGATGACACGGTTGCCAAACTTCTGCCTGATTTTCCGAACCGTGAAATGGCCGAAAAGATCACGGTTCACCAGCTTTTGACGCACACCGCCGGGATGGGCACGTTTTTCTGGTCGCCCGGTTATGACAAAGATCGTGTTTTCCGCACCGCGGCGGAAGAGATCGTCGTTTATAAAGACGAAAAACTGCATTTCGAACCGGGTGCCCGCTGGCGTTACAGCAACGCCGGATTCAGCCTGCTCGGAGCGATCATCGAGCGGGTTTCGGGAAAAACGTATCTCCAATATTTGCAGGAAAACATCTTCAAACCGCTCAAAATGCGGGACACCGATACCAACGAACCGGGCGAGGTCGCCCCGAACGCCGCTGTCCTGTACACACAATCGCCCGACGACCCGCTCGGCATCGAACCGTTCGCCGCGAATCGAAAGATTCAAAGCTCGCACGCCGCCGGTTTCGGCGACGGCTCGGCGACGGCCCGCGATCTGTTCAAATTTGCCCGGGCTTACCGCAAGGGAACGCTTCTCGGTGCGGCGGTAACGGAAAAGATCGCCACCGGGAAAATCAGCGACGACGATAAAGGCACATCGCGTTGGGGTTACGGCATCAGGGAAAGAATTATCAATGACGCACTCGTACGTGGGCATAGCGGCGGCGGACGAACCGACGTGCAGATGCTCTGGGCGAGCGGCTATACCGTCATCGTTCAGACCAACAAAACGCCGCCTTCCGTGACCACGCTTTCAGGCGAAATTATCGCTTTTCTGACCAAACAATTGGCATTGCAAGAATTGTCGAAGAAAACAGAATAGAGCGATAAATCTCCATCGGGAAAATCCCGAAATAAGATAATTTTCAGTTACTGATTCGGCTTCAACTCCCGCGGAATCGTCATCAATTCGGTCTGCCGGCCGTCAATGTAATAGACCTTCTCGCCGTCAAAGAACGCATCTTCTTCGAGCATAATCCTGATCTCTTTGTCCCATTCTTCGATAAAGGTGGCGGCGTTGAGTTCGATGGAATGAGCCGTATTGTCATAGAGCGGATAATCGCCCTGAATCGGAACGCCTTCCTGCTGATCCCATAATCCGATGGTCGGACCGGCGGCGTGGCCGAGCGGCTGACCCCGGCGATGACCGCGCTGATGGACGACGTCGGGGTCACCGCGTCGGAGCGCTGGGAGGGGATGATCTCGGTGCTGTGGTCCACGCTGCTGCGGCGCGGCTTCGCCGAGGCGCTGGCCATCGGGGAGGACGAGCTGCGACGGGCGCGGGACGCCGGCGACCTCGCCGGCGTCGCGACGTGGCTGCACTCGATCGCCTCGGCCCTGCACACCGGGGGCACCACCAGGCCGCCCTCGGCTGGTCCCGCCGGGCGCTGGCCGCTCTGGCCGTGGTGGACCGCTACGGGATGCGCCCCCACGCCCAGGCCCTGGCCGCGCGCAGCCACGCCCAGCTCGGGCTCGCCGATCCCCACCCCGACATCCCGGCCACCAGCACCTACGGCCAGCACCTGATCGCGGCCGCCGACGCCGAGCGGGCCGCCGTCGCCGGGGACGGGGCTGCGGCGA
>JBGTRS010000346.1:0-5284 GCA_041940665.1 Pyrinomonadaceae bacterium
GGAGAATCTCTTGTTGGTATTGAAGTGCCTAACCCTAATCCGGGGATAATTGGAATTAAATCTCTTATAAAAGACTCTTCATTTGAAAATTTATTATTACAAAAAGATTCTTTACCAATTGCTTTAGGAAAAGGATCAGGCGGGGATAACATTACAATAGATTTAATTAAATTAGAACAGTTTCACATTAAAAATCTATTTGAAGATATTTTAAACAGCTTTGGATTATAATGTTTTTTGCCAGATTTTTGTTGAGCTGCTGATCCGTCTGGCTCTGCCCGCCAAAACGGATTCGCCGACAAGTTTCGAGATCGAACTTCTCAAAAACGGACAAGTTATTTTCAAACAAAATGAGATAAAGACTTACCAAAACGAAGGCGGCGAAGAACTACGGTTTCTCATTCCCGGTTCGGTTCTGGAAAAGGGCGAACATCAATTCCGCGTGAGTAATGAAAACTCGAGAATCAGTTACGTATTTTTTGTCGAATAGATTTGAGACTTTGAAAAAAGCCGAACAGAACAAAAATTGCGATGATGATTAATGAATATCTGAAATAATCGAAACTTTTTGAAAGTTCGGGCTTGTTCTGATATTCGCCCTGCACGGTAAAAGCCGCCCAGTAAAACGGCGAACGGTAAGCCGATTCCCGGTACATTTTTATCTGTGCCTTTCGCAGGGCGGCGGCCGGAGTCGTGTTTTCACCGGCGAGATTTTTGTAAAAATCCTTCATCAGTTCGAGCGTCGCATTATCGTCAACCTTCCAGCGGCTCGAAACGACCGTTTGTGCTCCGACCTGCAGAAATCCGTTGGTCAGACTCATCAAACCTTCACCTTTGACCTCTTTGCCCAGCCCCGTATCGCAGGCACTCAAAACGACCAGATCGGCCGAAAGATTCAAACCGTAGATATCCTGAAGGCGTATAAAACCGTCTTGTGCCGAGCCTTTTTCATCGAATTTCGAAAGCACGATGCCGGATAGTTCCGGCCGGTCTTCGTTCAGATAACCGTGCGTGGCAAAATGCAGAACCTTATATTCGGAGAGTTGCGCCTCCGCAAAACTTTTCCGGTTTGCCGCAAAATCCGCCAGAACGCCGGAATTTTTTGTCCCGAAAGTTTCAAGGATGGCGTCCGCTTCTTCCCGGGAAGCCGGCAGACGCTGCAGAGACAAGAGCAGATCCATCGAGCGGAAATTTTCACGGAAAGTTCCGGTTTGTTTGGCCGCAACATTTCTATCGCCCTTGAACCGGTCATCGTCCGCCGAATAAACCGGATCGGCAAAAACCAGAAAATCCTTTGGCGGTTTGGCGGGACTTTTGCTTTTTGTCCGTAAGAGGTTCAAGGTCGAAGCCGACGGCACATAGACGATCTCGTTGCTCACCAGAAAAGGCTCGCGGCCGCCCGGAAAAGGCAGGGCGGAAACCGGAAAATATCCCAATTTTCCGTCGGGAACGATGATCAGACGCTTATCTTTGAGCTTTCCGGCAAATTGGCCGAAAAGAATTCCGCTCAATTTTCCCGCTTCCGTTTCAAATTTTGTTTCCGCTTCATAAATCCGCTTCTGGTATTCGGCGATCTCTTCAGACGGTTTCTTGTTCCGCGAATAAACAAGCATCTCCCGCAGAATTTCGATCCTGTCTTCGATCACTTCCCGCTTCGGTAAAACGAAGACCTCGAACTCTTTTTTGCCGATCAGCCATACATAACTTTCTTCTTTCCCGAACGCGAACTCCAAAAGCAGAGAGTTTTCGTCCAGCATATTTTTTTGAAAACCCTCCAGATCGAACGGGGCGGGATTTTTGATCGCGGAATAGATCGGACTTTTGTTTTTTAATTCGCCCTTTATTTCTTCAAGCTCGTTTTCAACGATTCTCAATTCATTTTGCAAAGTGTCTATTTCAGTCTGCGAAGCATTGCTGCTGATCAAACGGGTCAGCTGATTGGATTTGATACTTAATCTGCTGTTTAATTCGTTTGTCCGTTCGATGACCCGAGGGTCGGCATCCGCGGTAAAATCTGCTTCGGATAATAAAAGGGTTTCCAGGATCGTACGGGAACGTGATTTCTCACTGGCAAGCAGTGCTTTCGCCGCAAAGTTTTTTTCCGGAAATTTACGGTGCATTTTGATCAGTAAATTTATATATAGTTCGTATCTGTCAAAAACACTGGAAAAATAAGTTCTCGAAAGAATCGAGTTATTCACGTCGGATGATAAATCTTCGGTTAAACCGACTGATTCTTCGATAATTCGCAAGGCTTCCCCGAACTTGTTTTCCAAAACCCTTAGATTTGCCAGATTGTAAAGGGTCTCGCCTTCGGCAAATTTATCCTGCACCTTCCGGTTTATTTGTAAGGCTTCTTTATATTGTTTTTCAGCCGGTTTTAGTTCTCCGCGGCGAACATAGATCTTGCCCAGATTATTTTGAATCAACGCATAATCAATATCGGATCTGAATTTTTTTAAGATATCGAGTGCTTTTTTGTAATACTCTGACGCTTTCTCGTCTTCCTGAACTTCAAAAAAATAATCTCCGATCTGTTTTTGTGTAACTGCCAGATAAAACTCTTCTTCCAGAAGTTTGGAGAGAGTTTGAGTCCGCACGTAATAGGCGGAAGCTAAATCTTGATTTCCGCTGAGATAACAAAGTTTGACGAGACTTGGCAAAGTCGCCAACTGTCCCTGCAGGTAACTTTCTTTTTCAAATAGTTCGAAAGCCCGCTGACGATAATTTAGTGATTGCCGGAATTCGCCGAAATCCTCATAGATAAGTCCGATCCCGTTCAATAACCTGGCATTTTCAATAAAGTCCATATTGTCCGGAAACGATTTTTCCGCTTTTTTATAATTTTCCATCGCTTTTTGTTTTTTATCTATTGAATTATAGAGATGTCCGATGGCTATATGGGTCAATGCCAAACCGCGTTTATTTTTAGTCCGGATAAATAATTCTTCGGCCTCCTTTGCTTTTTCCAGGCCGGTAAAAACCTCGCCGGTCGCCATATAAACGTAACTGAAATAGATCAGAACAAACGCTTCATTTTCAGGGTCGGGAACATTTTTCCAGTTCTCGATCGAGCTTTGGTAATGTTCTACGGCGTTTTGAAAATCTCTCTGGTTATAAAAATATTCGGCAAGGGCGAATAATGATTTTGCTTTAACTGCAGAGTCCGGCGAATGAAGACCCGATCTTTGAACTTCAACCAGATATTTTTTAATATCCGAAATTTTTCCGGTTTTTTGCGAGATAAGTAAAAGCTGGCTGTAGGTTTCAGCCCTCTCATTTTCGAGACGATTTTTGTTTTCGATCTCCAATGCTCTCTGCAAAGACAAAACGGCGGCCTCGTAGTTTCCTAAAATATCTTCCAATTCAGCGATTCTGTTTAATGATTTTGAGGCTTTGGCAAATCTTTCCGATTGCAAATGAAATTCAACTATATTTTTAAACAAATCAATGGAACGGCGGATTGATTCGCCGTTCCATTCCTTACTCAGATCCTCTGCTGTTCGCTCAAACCCGGATATATTCCGATCTGTCAGATTCTGAGAAAAACTTAAAATGGGAGCGGTTAAAAAGAGAATGCTTAAAATCAATATGAGTTTGAACCGTGTCTGTTTATTCATATTTTTAACCAAAAGCAAAAACCGCTTACGCCCGCCCCTGATCATCTGAAGGAAATTCGGTTTCATCCGCAAACCCGAAAATTGTCCAGGACAGTTGAAAGTTTTTGAATTTTCCAAAATAAAAAAGCGAATTTCCTACCTCGCCCCGGCTCCAGTGCGGATTGTCTCGACTCCAGTGCGGATTGTCTCGGCTCCAGTGCGGATTGTCCCGGCTGAAATCTTCTATCTTCGCAACTTGTTCGGGTTTATTAAGATCATTTGTGAATACCTTTCTGGTTTGCCGTAAAGTAACGCGAGTCAGATAGTTTATGAGAAACCGTCTCCAATCTTTGCCGACACCTCTGGAATTTTCATAATCATCATCATCAATTCTGCCGGCTATAAATCTCAAATATCTGTAATTGAAATTGGAGATGGAATATGTCAGAAAAGTCCAGGGAAAATAGACGGCAATTCCGTTTGAGAACTGGTATTCTTCGCCGACATAGCCGCATTTGATGACACATCCGTCAACCGCTTTGATGACGTCTTCACATTTTTCAATAATTGTTTCGTAAACGCCCTTATTTTCCCCCTTGAGCATAAATTGACATTCCCAGATGAGCCGTTTGCAAAAATCCTTGATGTCAACACTCTGTTCCTTCATATAGGTTTGAGCATCAATATGACTCTGCAATATTATTTTCTTGAGTTCCTGGTAGATAATGATGTCATCATCGGTCAATTTCTCTTCCTGAACTTTTTCAACTAAATCCAGATGTCTGTTAAACTCGATCGCCAATTCATTTAAGCTGACCGCCAGCGGTTCAATTTCATTCAGGTCCCAGGCGGAAATATCAACCGAACGGCCGCCGATGGCAAGAGATTTATAGTGATATGTAAAGGCTTTGACAAATGTCTCCGCCAGATCTTTGACATACTGTTCGGTATCTTCGGCACCTTTGTTTTGGGTCGGGTCTTCCAGAATTTGTTTTAACAGCGAAGCATAACCCCAACCCGAATTCGGGATACTTCCTTCGGAAGCAACTATCGTTTTGGCATAATCCTTTAATTCATAACCGACTTCCAGCATACTCATTATGCAGCTATCAAACCCGAGGATGTCTATTTTTTCTCTATCTAAAACCTTGTCGCGGATGTGTTTCAAAGCATAGCGGAGTTTCCAGAGCGACATATTATGACCGGAACTTTCATCCATCAGGAGAGTCGTGTCCATAAACGCTTCACTATGGCCGGAAAGTATCAGGGCATAATTGCCGGTTCTTTTTTGTCGTTCATCCAAACACCATCTGACAAACCTGATAACGGACTTAGCGGAAGCCGCATTTTCCTCATCGATGGTCTTGATAAAAGGCTTTCCGTTTTCATCGAACTCGGAATAATCAATATAATGGGTCGGAGCCGTCAGCGAACTGCTGTCAAAATAAGCCAACACATTCACTTTCGGTGCGTTTTTGGCATTTCTTCTGATATCCCGCATCACTCCGAGATCAGTGAGTGCAAAAGCCATATTTTCACTCAAATTATTATCACCGGCCATATAGACCATAATCGTCCAATCCTGTCCTTTCTCCATAGCGGTTTCTCCAAACTTAGATATTTTTTTTAGAACTTTAAAAAAATTACTTTACTGAATTCTTGTATTATTTACGGTTACTCCTCTG
>JBGTRS010000347.1:0-5279 GCA_041940665.1 Pyrinomonadaceae bacterium
AATCAGACGAAAAAAGAGATAAACAAAAGGATTTATATCAACCGAACGTAACCGGAGCATCCGAGAAAAGACAAAGTTCCGATTGAAATTAAGACAAATTTTTCGATTTGATAATAAAATCTAGAGTTTATTATGTTTGAGTGAAAGTTTAAGAAAGTTTTCAAACAGGATACGTCCGTCGCGTGATTCGTTCGGATGTTCCCAGCGGGTCGGATTTTTTGACCATTCTTCAAAGGATTTTTCAAGATGGAATTGAACGGCATAGATCATCTGGCCGTCCGTATGTTTGACCATCATTTGATTTTTGCAGAGATATGATTTGGCCAGATGCGTAAATCCAGCGGGAATTCCTTTAACCTTGAGACCGTGATTTTGCCAGATCCGCAGAATATTATCCTGCAAGGTATAATCCTGCCAGATGCCGCTCGTTTTGTCGGCAATTCCTTCAAAAATCGGATCGCTGGTGTCAATAATCTTTATAAACCGGTATTGAAATTCGACAATTCGGCCGGTGCGGATTTCCTGAGGGTCGCGATTATCCAGAGTTTTCAGTTCACAACCGAAGGAATAGCCGATCAATTGATGGGCTCCGCAAATGCCGAGAACCGGAATTTTCGTGGATTTGATAAATCGTTCGAATGATTCGAGATATTCGGGATTGTAATAATCAAAATCCGAAAGCGTGCCGCTCATAACGATCGCATCTGGACGGAAACTTTCGGCGGCTTCCGATATTTCGGATAAATGGACGGTCAGCATCTTTGGTTGCCGGACAAGTCTTTTGACATTGCTGGCAATATTGTCGCAAGCCATCTGCGAGAGCTTATTTTCAAGCCGCAAATGTTTATTTACCTCGCCCGCCCAATCTTTTTTGGCCAGTTCCGACAGATCCGATTCATAACGCAAAAGGTCATTGACGATTAGAACTCTGGCGTGTTCGATCTGCTTTTCGATCGGTTCGTATCGGCAAAAGTTTTGTTTATTGTACGGAAACGGCAAATCGAGCGATTGCGGTTTAAATTCGTTTGGTAATGCGTCCAACATAAGCCGAATTTATTTTACCATTTTTGAAATTTGTAACAACTCAAAAAGTAAAATTTAACATATCCTCCAATTTTTAGATTATTTATTTAATTACTGCGTTGTTTGGTGCTTTTTTTGAATTCGGGCATCAATTCTCCGGCACCGATCTCTTCGATTTCCTGACGAACTTCGCGGATGATCGCCGCTCGAAGCCTTCCTTTGACAGCGGCCGGTTTTCCTTCCGTTACTTTATCAACCAAAAGCAGCATTTTATGCCAGGAAGATTCGATCTCGTCAGCGAGGCTCGAAATTCTTGAAATATCGTAGGGAATGGCGACCTCCTGACAGCCCAACCGGGCGAAGATTTGTAAATATCTGGCAGTTGAAAGATCGGGACATTGAAAACGCTTGTTGCCGACCTTTAACTCGACGCCGAGCAGAGTATGTTGAATGATCGCCCGGTTTTCCTTTTTCGGCACGTCCAATTCGTGGGAACGGGTTCTCTGCGAGCGGATCTTCTCGCGGTACAGATGCGGAATCCACGCCTCGTTCAGATCGTTTTTGATTTCATCAACAACAGCCATATCGTCAGCAATAGATACAATATCATAAGATAGTTGTAATCGCTGTATATTTCTAAATAAAACTATTTCGGATTCGCAAATTTTTCCTGCAGATTATTGAAGTATTTCCCGACGTGAAAACCGTCCATGATCGTGTGATTGGCTTCGACCGAAACGGGCATTTTCTTTTTATCGCTGTCATCAAACATCTTGCCGAAAACGATCCGCGGAACGGTCTGCGTTTTGTCGAAGCGGGTGGCGTGCTTAAAACTCGTGAATGAGATCCAGGGAATGACCGAATAATAGATGAGATCAACCCGATCATTTTCGACATCGAAAGTGTTTAATTTTTTGTATTTTTCAACGTTTTTTCTTCCCGTTTCATTAAATTCAAAGACATCTGCGGTCATCGGAAAATAGCAAAAGGAAAATGTTTCGTCGGGTTGCAAGATAGTTTGGGTCGCTTCGATCTTTTCGAACTCGACAAGTTTTTCGTCAAAAAGCCGGATTCGAAACTCGCGGATTTCATTGACTGTTTTTTGCGAATAAAAAAGACTCGTTAAAGCATATGATAAACCGTATTTCTTTGTGAATTTATAAAGTTCGGTCACATCTAGATTCGCCGTCATATTGAAAAACGGATCTTCATAACCGCTGAAAAATTCATAGGTTAATCTCCTGTTCCATTTTTCCACATCAATTTCTTTATACATATTCTAAAATTTGAATTCGTCCGTATTCTGCGAAGATGCACAGCTTTATAGCTAAAACAAAAGGAGAGCAAAACAAATTTTACTCTCCGCTGAAATGATCTTTTTGAACTTATTACTCAAGTTTTGCTTTTGCCGCCGGGACATTTGTAAAAGATTTGATCGTGCTGTCGCCGAACAGACCGAAATAAAAAACACCTAAAACCGTTACGAGCAGAACGACTCCGACGGCGGTCGGAATTTTCGGAGCGATCCAATCTGTCGCCCTATCTTTAAAGAACATGACGACGATCAGACGCAGATAATAATATGCCGAGATCGCCGTATTGATAACGGCGATGACGACCATAATCGTCAGAAGGGTACTTCCGGCTTCGAGAGCGGGGCGGAAAACCAAAACCTTTCCGATAAATCCGGCCGTTAAAGGTAAGCCTAAAAGAGAAAGCATAAAAAGTGAAAGCGTAAAGGCCAGAACGGGCGATTTGAAACCGATGCCGTTGTAATCTTCAAATTCGGTGCGGCGGTCGTTTCTCTTTCCGAGAAGCGTGATGATGGCAAAGGCACCGAGATTCGTGATCGCGTAGGTGAGCATATAAAACGCCACGGCGGCGATGGCTTCATCGCGTCCCGTGGCGGTTTTAGCAACACCGGCACCGACAAAACCGACGAGGGCGTATCCGGCGTGAGCGATCGAAGAATAAGCGAGCATCCGCTTGACGTTATTTTGGACGATGGCCGCGATATTTCCGACGGTCATCGTCAGAATCGCGATAATTGCGAGTGCTGTGATCCAGGACTCGTGCAGATATTCCGATGCCTGAACTCCGGCGATGAGCGGAAAACCGAGAACAAAAACCCGCAAAAATGAAGCGAATCCGGCTACTTTCGGTCCCGCCGCCATAAACCCCGTGACCGGCGAAGGCGCTCCTTCATAAACATCCGGTGTCCAGACGTGAAAGGGAACCGTCGCAATCTTAAATCCGAAACCGATCAGAAGCATCGCTCCGCCGACCAGCAGAAGTGCCGGAAAACTTGCATCGCCGAGACTTGCCGCAATCACCGTAATATTCGTCGAACCCGTTGCACCGTAAATCAAAGCCATTCCGTAAAGCAGAAAGGCGGAGGCGTATGAGCCGAGAATAAAGTATTTCATCGCCGATTCGTTCGATTTGAGATCCGTTTTTCGCATTCCGGCCATTACGTAGGTGGCGATGGAAAGCGTTTCGAGCCCGAGAAAAATGATGACCAGATCATTTCCCGAAGCCATGAACATCATCCCGATCGTCGCGAAAAGGAGCATACAATGATATTCACCGACGGGAACTTTTTCCCTTTCAACCCAGACGCTCGAAACCAAAATGGTCAAAGCCGTGACGAGCAAGAAGACGAGCGTAAAGCTAAGCCGCAGACCGTCCGTGACGATCATACCGTTAAACGCACTTTGCGGTGCATTCGGATCGGCCCAGAGCGAAAACAGAGCGATCGCCGCGGCAATAAGACCGATGATCGAGATTATGCCCGAAACTCTGTGCCGGTTCGGCCGGAAACTTTCGTAGGTCATCAAAACGATCGCTGTAATGGAAACTATAATCTCCGGCAGAACGATCGGGACGTTGACGTTCGGGTTGACTAATTCCTGTAAAAATAAAAAAGTATTCATTATTAAAAGTTCAAAATTAAAGATTCAAAATTCTGTCAATGTTTTTTTGAATCTTCAACATTTAATTCCGTAATTGTTCCGCCCTTTGTTTCGCCGATAACTCTTTTTTGAATTTCAACCACCGACGGTTTCGAAGCGTCCAGAATCGGTTTCGGATAAACACCCATAAAGACCATCAAAAATAGAAGCGGAATCATCAGACCGATCTCGCGGGCATTCAGATCGAGTAAGTTGCGGTTTTTCTCGTTCGTAACTTTGCCGAAGAAAACTCTCTGCACCATCCAAAGAAGATAGACAGCCGCAAAGATCACACCCGTGCCGGCAAACATCGCGGCGATCTGGTTCCAGCTTCCCGCCAGAATAGTCGAAGACCACATTCCGAGCATGATCAGGAATTCGCCGACAAATCCGTTCAAAAAGGGAAGTCCGATGGATGCCATCGTCGTAATCACGAAAAAGGTCGCATAGATCGGCATAATGCTCGATAATCCGCCGTATTCGGTAATTTCCCGCGTGTGTCGGCGGTCATAGATAAAACCGACAAGCAGGAACAAGGCTCCGGTCGTGACGCCGTGAGCGAGCATTGTGTATAAAGCTCCCTGCATACCGAGTTCGGTGAATGAGAACATTCCCAAAATGACAAAGCCCATATGGGCGATCGAGGAATAAGCAACGAGCCGCTTTATGTCGGGTTGCACCATCGCCACCAACGCACCGTAAATGATGCCGATAATTGCCAAGATGATAAAAAGCCAGGCGAATTCGCGGGACGCTTCGGGAAAGAGCGTAAAGCAGAACCGCATAATTCCGTATGTTCCCATTTTCAAAAGTACCGCCGCCAGAATGACCGAACCGGCGGTCGGTGCTTCCGTGTGGGCGTCCGGCAGCCAGGTATGGAAAGGAAACATCGGAACTTTAATCGAAAATGCGAGTGCGAAAGCCCAGAACAGGAGCGATCCGGCTGAACCGGCAAAGACGAGTTGGCCGCTTTTTAAGGTTGCCAGGAGCGTAACAAAATCGAATGTCCCGACGCCTGTCGCCTGAAAATGCAGATAATACAAGGCGATGATCGCCACCAGCATTAAAAGGCTTCCCAAAGCCGTGAAAATAAAGAATTTGACCGCAGCGTAAATTCTGTTTTTGCCGCCCCAAATTCCGATCAGGAAAAACATCGGCACGAGCGAGGCTTCAAAAAATAGATAAAAAACGAGCAGATCGAGCGACACGAAAACACCGATCATCGCACTTTGCAGAAGCAGTAAAAATACGTAAAAAACATAAATAAACATAAAATATAATTTGTCGTCATGATGTAGGGGTTTT
>JBGTRS010000348.1:0-5270 GCA_041940665.1 Pyrinomonadaceae bacterium
GTTCTCCTCGCTGCATGGACTGTCGACGTCGTCATCATCCTCTTCCTCGCCATCGTTGCCGGCTGCGGCGATCACGAAGATGCCAAGGTCGATAGCGCGAGTTGCTGCCGCTGCGGCATCGTCACCGCCGAAGGCGGAGGGCATGATGCCGGGTGCACCTCCCAGCGAGAGTGAGATCAGGTCTGCCCCCTCTGCCGCGCACCAGTCGATGGCGTCCGCAACCGCCTCCGTACCGACATTGTCAAACGGGTCGGTTCCGATCAGAGAATTCGCCGCCGAGATCGTTCCCGTACAGCCCGTTGTGCCGTCACAGAATGTCGCTGCGCCGACATCGGAATTTCCGCCGTTATCCCAATCCGGGGTAAGCACAACATATTTTCCGTTCGGCAGTGGAATGACGCCGTTTTCACCGACATTGTCCGAAGTGTTGGTACCGACTAGAGAATTGGAAGAATTGACCAAACCGGTCGGACAACCGCTCGAACTATTGCAGAACGTAACGGAACCGGCACTGTTTATACTGCCGTTATTCCAGAACCTGTTGACGATCACGACATTGCCGTTTGAAAGTTCGACCGCCTGCTCGCCGACCAGATCGGATGAACTGGAACCGATCAGAGAGTTTGCAGACGAAACCCCGCCCGAACACCCCGTCGTGCCGTCGCAATACGTAACCGCACCGGCATTTGCCGCTGTACCGTTATCCCAATTTTTACTCAATAAAAGATAATCGCCGTTGGAAAGCGCCATGCCGACATTGCCGACAACGTTTTGTGAGGTCGTGCCGTACATTGAATTAGTGGTTGTCACCGCTCCCGTGCATCCGTTTGTCCCGTTGCAGAAGGTCGCCGCCCCGACATCGAAAACTCCGCCGACATAATCGTTGTTCCAGGCCCCGCTCATGACTACGTAGTTACCGTTTGCCAGTGCCATCGAACCGAAAAAGCTGACGTAATCCCGGAATGCGGTTCCGACCAAAGAATTGCTTGATGAAACGGCAAAGGCACAGCCCGTCGTGCCGCTGCAAAACGTCGCGGCCCCTGTATCCTGGGTTGAACCGTTGTCCCAAAACCGGCTGTTGACCACGAAATTTCCGTTTGTTAAAGCGGTAATTCCGGTCGTTCCGATGGTATCGCCGTTGGTCGTTCCGTAAAGTGAATTGGATGTCGAGACCGTCCCCGTACAGCCGCTCGTACCGCTGCAGAAGGTTGCCGCTCCGGAATCTACGACCGAACCGTTATCCCAATTGATACTGCTGACGACATAATTTCCGTTTGAAAGCGGCGTGATGCCGCGGTTTGAAACAAGATCGTTGGCGGTCGAACCAACCAGAGAGTTGGCCGCTGAAACCGCTCCCGCACAGCCGCTTGTTCCACTACAAAATGTTGCCGCTCCGGCATTGACAGTTCCGCCGTCATCCCAATTCTCACTTCTGACCACATAATTTCCGTTGGTCAGAACATAGACCTCATTTCCGACCCGGTCATTGGCGGTCGAACCGACGAGAGAGTTTGAAGACGAAACCGCTCCTGTGCATCCGTTTGTGCCGTCGCAGAACGTCACCGCTCCGACATCTGCCGTGCCGCCACCTTCATCCCATCCGTCGCTGTATGTGACATAATTTCCGTTCGGCAAAGCGATGACCGAACTTCCGATGCCGTCATCACTCGAACTTCCGACCAGCGAATTTGAAGCCGAAACAGTTCCCGAACATCCGGTCGTGCCGTTGCAGAATGTGACGGCACCGGCATCTGAAGACGAACCGTTCGACCAGGATGAAGAATAAATCACGAAATTCCCGTTCGCTAAAACCAAAATATCTTCGTTTCCGATATTATCGAATTCCGAACCGCCCGTCAGCATACTGATCAGATTTCCGTTCGAACCGTCGTATAAATAAACCGCACCGACGTCCTCGACCGGTCCCGGTGCGTCATAATTCGGATCGGTGACAACGATGTTGCCGTTTGGCAGACTGATGACCTGCGAACCGAAATCTCCGCTACCGGCCGGGCCGTTTATATCGATCTGAGTCGCCGCCGGAATGTTAAAAACACCAGCTGACAAAATGATGAAAAAAAATACGTTGCTGAACCAATTTTTTGTCCCGTACATAAGGTTTCTCCTTTATTTGAGTTTGATAAATTATTTTTGTCGCTAGTCTCCGGGTTAAAAGCACTCAAGCGAAAAATCCGAAACCGTGACTAGCGTCGAACGGCTGTTTTGGACGGTTGAACGCCGCAAACTTTCCAGATTTCCCTGTTTGTCCCATTTGGCCTGGCTGGGCGGATCAATCCGACGAATAAACCCGACTCCCAAATTCGACTTATAGTAAGCCTCAACGTGTGCCCGAAACTGCTCATTTGTATATTTGGTAACATAATAAATATCGCCCGGTCGCCGATACGTACATTGTGTTGTTTTGATCGGCCCTAAAAATAGAACCATGCCTGTTTTTCTCGGTCTTTTCGAATAGATAACCTCATACCGTTTGGCCGGAAAATAATAGACCGTTCTTTTCTTTTGATTCGATTTATATGAAAGTATTGATTCGAAATTTGTTGTCGAATACTTCCAATAATCTGAAGACAAACTTGATTCGGCCTTTGTTTCCGCAACCGCGATCAAAATGACCGCTAGAACCAGAATCACTAGCGTTATGTTTCTTTTTCTCATTTGACTTTTTCTCCTTTACCGATTTTTCATTAAACCAATAGGCATTCGTTGTGCCGAATCTCCAAACCTGAGAAAAAGTTTGATTTTAAGGGGTTATATGAGTTTTACGTATTTTTGTTTTTGTGGAATTCAGGTAAATATGTAATACAAATTTTACAGATTGTCGTCTTTAGTAAACAGGAATATTTTCTCCGTAAACCTCCCGGAATACACAAATATGCCGGTGTTAAATGAAAAAAATCTAACACCGGCATATTTAGTCTTTTGTTTTTAGAAGCTATATCAAAAATAAATTTTAAGCCGTGTCAGCGGTAATTTGAGTTTAGCCATGCAATGAATTGTACGGGAATGGAATTATTAAAATTGTTTGTCGCGTCCAATGCAATTGAATATTTATCGAACATTTATCAGTCGTCGCTGACGCGAATCAAAAATACTTATCAACCTACCGTGCAATAAATCGCACGGCTAATGTCAGATAATCGCTAACGCGATAAACAGTTTTAATATTTTGAGATAACCTCTAGTTATTTTTCGGTTCAAAGACCTGCTTGCACCAGGTCGGTCTTTGTCCGCATCTCCGGCTGGCAACTTTGCTCCCGTTGCACTGACAGAAGCAGGTCGTCGTCTGGCCAAAAATCGTCATTTCGGAATCCCATTTACAGTTGTTCTGCTCATCATCTTCATCTTTTTCACATTTGGTTGTATTCCAGCTGGCCTGAATTTGCTGGTCGAGTGCATTTTTATCGGGTCGGGCAAAGATCTTTAGAGTTGTTCCTTCCGTTAATTTTCCCTGATTGAACACTTTCGGCCCCCAATAATAATAAACCGCTCCGTTTGGTGCTGTTTGCCGGACGGCGGCTTTTTTCATCGTAAACCAATTAGTAATTTTGTATTCATATTTATTCGCACCGTTTAATTTTGCTATCCAGGCCTCGAATGGCTGCGGACTCGAAAGCCAGAGACTGTATTTGCCTGCTTTCATATCTTCCGTTTGATAATACCAGGTTATATACTTTCCGGTATTTGTGGTTTCCGAACTGTTTCTTAAACTTCTCTGTTCGGTTCGCACCTCTTTCTCTTTACAAAAAATTAATGTTGCATCACGATATTGAGCCTGAACCGCAACAGAAAACACATTTAAGAAAACTCCCAAAATAATAAACCTCAGCCAATTTTTATTGATTGTTTTTTTCATTAAATCCTCCATTGAAATTTGGGTAACGATGTTTGAGATAAAAATTGTTGCCGGACTCATTACTAGCATCAGTTATGCCAAACATCTTCTTTTACCTTAAATTGTTAAAATTATTAGGCTTAACATTTATCAAGGAAATGGTTATATGAGAAACAAAAGGATTCGTGTCAAAAATAAATCACAATCTGTCTTTTACTTTTGACAATGTTGTTAATATTTATTCAGATGGCGGAATTTAACTTGTAAGCTTTAATCTTTAAATGCAAAGCCCCCCTGGAAATACCGATTTCTTCAGCGGTTTTTGAGATATTCCAGTGATTTTTCTTAAGATGTTCTTCAATAAATCTTTTCTCAAATTTTTCAACGATTTCTTTTGTAGCTGTTTTCAGATCTCTTCCGTCATCAGTCGGGGTTATCTGATATTCATTGCTGTTTGAGGAATTCAAAAGGCTTTCCGGAAGATTCGAAACGGTAATTTTTTCATTTTGAGCGAGCACGGTTTGAAGTTCGATCAAATTCTCAAGTTCCCGGACATTTCCCGGCCAGGAATGATTTTCTAAATATTTAAAAACCCCCTGATCAATTTCAACCGATTTTCGCTTTTCATCATTAAATTTTTCAAGAAAGTGCAGAACCAAACGCCGGACATCGCCGTTTCTTTCCCGCAAAGGCGGAATTTTAACGGTTGCCACCGCCAAACGGTAAAACAAATCCTGCCGAAACTTCTTCTCTTCGATGAGCTTTTCCAATTCCTGATTGGTTGCCGCGATAAACCGTAAATCAAGCGGAATTTCCTTTGTTCCGCCGACCCGGCGGATCTTTCTTTCTTCGATCGCCCTTAAAAGTTTGACCTGCATTTCAAACGGCATCGAACCGATCTCATCGAGCAAAAGCGTGCCGTGGTTGGCCGTTTCAAATAAACCTTTCTTCGTTTCTTTGGCATCGGTGAACGCACCTTTTTCGTGTCCGAACAGTTCCGATTCCAAGAGATGTTCGGGCAACGCCCCGCAATTTACGGCAACAAATGGTTTGTCTTTTCGCAATGAATTGTAGTGGATCGCTTTGGCCGTCAATTCCTTCCCCGTACCGCTTTCGCCGATGAGCAGAATAGAAATGTTCCCGTCCGCCGCGAGCGGTTTTAATTTTTCGAACATTTTCAGCATTTTCGGACTCTTGCCGATAATCCCTGAAAAAGCGAACTTATCTTTCAATTCTTTTTTCAGGCGTATGTTTTCTTCAAGGAGTTCTTTGTTTGAAATGAGTTTTTCAACTTTGAGCGTGATCTCGTCAAGTTGCGGAGGTTTGGTGATGTAATCCGAAGCACCGAGTTTCATTGCTTCAACCGCCGATTCGACTGTTCCGAATCCGGTCAAAACGATGCTCGGAATATTCTGAT
>JBGTRS010000349.1:0-5242 GCA_041940665.1 Pyrinomonadaceae bacterium
ACGGCGACTCTTTTATTGACGAACTGCGAGCGTTTTTCCGCCAGCCAAACCTCGCCGAATCCGCCCCGGCCGAGTTTTTCGACAAGTCTATAGGGTCCGATCTGTTGCCCGCTTTGAAACATTTTACAACCTTAAATATCCGTTTTACTGGATGCTGTCAACCTATTTTTTACGCAACCCTTAGACGGTCAAGGCGGAATAAATTGCGAAGTGAGATTTTTAATCAAGGCATCATTGATAAATTTCAATTAATTCTTTCAAAATAGAATAAGTATTCTAAAAGAGTTTTTCATAAACAATTCTATTAAAACAAAACTATTGATAAGTTCTTTGTCCCGGAGGGACTTCAGGATAATAGCCTGGTGATTTATCGCTAGGATCAATATCAAAATAACCTACAAGTCCCGCGAGGGACGACTGGAATCTGCCGTCCCTCGCGGGGCTTGAAAATCTATTAACATAAACCTAGCGATAAATCACCAGGCTATTATCTAATGCTCCTACGGAGCAAATTTAAGAAACTTCTTTAGCAACAAACTTGTAAGACACAACCAATTTTTTCATCAATATTTTATTCTCTCAACCCATTTATAAACATCTTTTCCAACTGAAATTTGGATTCTTAATTATCCATTCCCGATTGGCTGAGGGGTTCGAAACAGTTCGCTCCCGAAAAACACGGATGCGGATTTTCCCGCTCGTCGGAAACTCTTTCCATCTGAATCGTCAGATGGTCTATGCCGAACTCATTGTGGAGGCGTTCCCGCACTTTTTGCAGGAGCAGGCTCTGCGAAGCGGAATCCTGATGAACGATGTGGACGCTCAAGGCCTCCATTCCCGAAGTGATCGTCCAGACGTGGAGATCGTGAACATCGCGGACGTTTTCCATCTTGAGGATGGATTGCTCGACCGCCGTCAGATTGATGTGCGAAGGCGTTCCTTCCAATAAAACATTGACCGATTCACGGATCAGTTTCCACGCTCCGTAAATGATTATCAAACTTATCAGAACGGAAACGACGGCATCCGCCCAAAGCCAATTAAAAGCAAGAATCAAAACGCCGGCACCGATCGCCGCGACCGACCCGAGAGCATCGCCCATGACGTGCAGCCAGGCACCCCGCATATTCAGATCATGTTCGTGGCTTCCGTGCAGAAGATAGGCGGCGGTTAAATTTACGAGAAGCCCGCCGACGGCCACAACGGTTAAACCGAGTCCGAGAATTTCGGGCGGATCTGTCCAACGCTCGTAGGCTTCGTAGATCACCCACAGCGAGAGCAGAACGAGAGCGATGCCGTTGACGAAGGCGGCGAGAATTTCCAGCCGGTAATAACCGTAAGTTTTACGCGGTGTGGCGGGACGCGAAGCAAACCAGATCGCCGCGAGAGTCAAGGCCAGTGCGGCCACGTCCGTGAGCATATGGCCGGCATCGGCGAGCAACGCCAGCGAATTTGTCAGCCAGCCGCCGATCGCTTCGGCGAACATAAAGACCGAGGTTAAAGCCAACGCGATTTTCAGATTACGCAAGGCTTGCGGGTCGCGTCTTTCGCCGTGATTATGTGTGTGTCCGTGTCCTGCTCCGATAATTTTTTCCTCAAAGTTGTTTTATCTGAATGGTTAAGGATTAAATGTCTGCATAAACCATAAAAGTATGAAATTCCAACAATTTCCAGACCTGACAACTTTAATCTATCCAAACTTTATCAACTTAAATTTATTTTATAAAGAAAATCCGATATTGAAAACATCCGCAACCGTTTTTCAAATACCCAAATACCTCCTGCGAAAGTTTAATTTCCAGAGCGTCCGGTCACCTGATACCGAACATATCCGTATTCCGCGTTATTAATTGAGTAAAACCGATTGCCCCGCTCTGCTATTAAAGCGGGGATGTTTAGAATCCAACAAATTTCCAAGGAGACAAATTATGAAAAATACCGACCGTAAAACAAAAATTCTTTTGATCCTGCTGGTGCTTGGCGTGTGGGGTTTAATGCTCCAATCTATGCTCGGACTTTCCCAGGCCGAAGCCCAAGTTAAGACTGATAAAAATCTTCAGGTGATAAAAGCGAGAGGCCTGGTCATCGTTGATGAACAGGGACGCGAGCGGATCATCATCGGAGCCCCGATGCCGGACCCGCCAAATGAAGGAAAACGGATCAACCCCGCCCACGGAATGATGATTCTCGATCCGCAGGGTTACGAACGCTTTGGTGTCGGTTTAATGGATAACGGTCAAATGGGAATGGGTTTTGACGCTCCTCCCGGAACCGGCGATGACCGAAACCGCGAGCGTCTGCACTTTGTCTCTGATCCAAAGGGCGGAGCGATGATCCGCTTTTTGAACCGAAAAACGAGCGTTCCGGGCTGGATAAAACTCGGCGATGACGACAAACTCTATCTCGAATTTATCGATGTCCAAAAAGATAAGAATAAGGTCATCAAACGCCGCATCGGCATGGACGGTGAGCAAACTACCGAAGAACCGTTCAGAAAATAAACTCTATCCCGATTAAACAATATTTTTGTAGCCCGTGGATAATTTGAGAAAGCCATTGAAAATGGCGACATAAAGGGTATGTCGCGGTCATTCAACCGCATCAAAATATCGTTTGAATTATTCCCATAACTTGCGTTACGGGCTACAAACATATCGTCGGCTTCACCGACTCATAAAAAAAATCCCTTTCATTTTTTTTGACACTTTTTACGGCAAACCTTCGCGTTGATTGATAGAAGCCTTTTTATTCCGGCTAATTATACGCAGAAACAAAAACAATCATCATGTCAAATTCACACAAAAGTTCATTCCGAAAACTAATTGCCTTTTTTATCCTGGCCGCTGTTTTCATCGTTAATTTCTCCGCCTTCGGACAAAAAACCGCAGCCAAACCCGCGAAAGCATCCGCCCCGAAATGTTCGGGAGCCTGGACGGGCGTGATCAAATACACGCGGACGCAATCACAGTCGGACAATAAAACCGTCGAGAGAGTTTCGGGACGCGGGCAGGATACGCGGAATTGGCAGATGAAGTATGATTACAAGGCGAACGTGACGGTCGTCGAAGCCCCCGAAAAAAACGGCACGAGCATCGGCAAAGCTTCGATAAATCATTCCTTTTCTTCCATCGAAAAAAACTCGGCGGTTGAGAAAAATTCCTGCGACCGCGGAAAAACCTGGCGGGATATGACGGGAACTTTTACGTCCGAAACAAAAACGAGCGGCTCGGGAAATGAAGAAGCCAATGTTTCCGTCGGCGTCAACTCGGACGGCACCTATTCGGTCAGCGTCGGTCTGCCGCCGATCAAAGGGCAGACGACGGGTTCGCAAACTTCTTCCTTCAGCAATCAATGCACGCCGAAGGAAGGCAAAAATCTTTCGATGCCGGCAACCACAACAAATATTGAAGGAAATTCCCTTTCGAGCGACGGAACGCACCGGATAAACCCGGATGACCCGAATCGGATTTCGGGTTCGTTTTCACAAACCAACTATGGCGTTACGGAAACGATCACCTGGAGTCTGCAAAAATGCGGAGCGGAACTTCGCATCATTGATCTTAAATTCGAGGATATGAAATTCCCGAACTGGAATGAATGGAAAGAGATCGAAGCCGATATGAGCGGAACGATCGACGGCAATCTCGTCAAGCTCAAGGCAAAAATCCTGAACGCTTCGGGCGAAACGAAATATGCCGACGTGAAATTCAAGGAAACTTACAAAGGCGATAAATATAACGCCTCGCGGCCCGACGAACCGTTTGAAAACACCGAGATCAACGTGCGGATCGAAGCCGGAGAAGAAAAGGAAGTCGAAGCGATTTTAGATACCGAGGGTTTTTCGTGGTTTAATGACGGTCGTCCGCATCTGACTCACCGGATCAAAGCCGAACTCGAGGAAAACGGCAAAAAGACCGATGAGATGACCAAAAATCTGAATATCGCCCCGAAACCCGTTGTTCTCGTTCACGGAATCTGGGCGGATTACAAGATTTGGCAGCCGCACTATCAAAATTTGATGAGCAGCCGACACGGTTATCAATGGAAGGCTTTTGCGGTCGGCGAAAATCCTGCCAAAGGACAGATGAAAACGGGCGGAAAGATTATGTCGGGCGAAAAGGCCGCATCGATTACCGAAAACGTCAAAGAATTGGCAAAATATGTCCGATACGCTCAGGAAGAGGCAAATGCCTGGCACGTTGATCTGGTCGCTCATTCGACGGGCGGTTTGGTTTCGCGGGCGTATTTGCAGAATATGCCGACCGTTCCCGACGGCCGTCCGCTGGTTAAGCATCTGGTTATGCTCGGGACGCCCAACAAAGGCGTTCCTTGTGCCGAGGCTTTTCTCGGAAAACTCGGTCTCTTTAGCGAAAAACTGCAACCGACGAAAGAATTGACCGATCTTGAAATAACCAGATTCAACGAATTTGTCAGAAACACGCGGGGCACGAAACTTTCCGCTCTGGCCGGCAATGTCGTTCCCTTTATTTGCGGCGGATACGAATGGAACGACGGATTTATCACGGTTGAATCCGCCAAACACGGCATCGCGGATTTCGCCTATCTGAACGATCTCAATCCCAATCTGGTCAATTCGAGAGGCTTCGGCATTTTCGTTCTGCCGCATCTCGTTACGGGACCGGACGGCAAATATCCTGTGCCCGTCAAATCCGACCCGAATAATTGGGAACGCTGGAAGTTAGATCATGGAAATCCGTATAGCCCGAGATATGATCCGAAGGCGAAGATCGGTTTTTCGGACGATAAAGCGGGGAATTTTTCATCCACGGATCCGCAGACCTTTATGAAGGAAATAAAAGTTTCGCCGAAACAAACCGTCGAGATCGAAGTGCCGGTTGAAACGGCGGAGAATTTCGGGATGAGCTTTATGGCTGACCGGAGCGTTTCGGTTTCGCTCCTGGATCAAAACGGCAAGACCGTCGGCAAAAATATGTCGGATTCGCCGTTCGCTGCGGTGATGTTCAGGACTTTGTTTTTTGAACAGACCGTCACAAAAGGAATCTGGAAACTGAAGATCGAAAACGGTTCGGATTTTGAACAAACCTTTATCGGCTACGGCTGGTCGGTTGCATTGCCCGCCAACGACAAAATTCCCGTGGCCGAGTAGGATTTTTGCACATTAGGTCAGTAGGGTCGGCGTTGTATTTATTTAACGTAAGTTCGGATTTGCGGCTTTGCCGCGCGAGGAGATTGCGATGAGCGAGCAAGCGCTGCGGGAACA
>JBGTRS010000350.1:0-4931 GCA_041940665.1 Pyrinomonadaceae bacterium
TACAAATTTTTATTAAAAATCTCGGCAATGTTTTTGACACCGTCGGAAACGGCTTGAATACTGAGCAGAAACATTACGCTCACAACCAGCCAGCCGGCGATCTGTAACCAGACGGGATGCTTATAATCACCGACAATTTTGGTTTTATTTGAAGCGATCAGAACAAGAGCGAGTCCGATGGGCAAGATAAAACCGTTGAATGTTCCGGCGAGAATCAAGAGAAGAACAGGTTTTCCGACAAGGACGAAAACTATCGTCGAAAAAACGATAAACCCGATGATGAAGTATTTTGAGTTATCTTCGATCTTTTTATGGAAAGTTTTGAGGAAGGAAACCGATGTATAGGCCGCACCGATAACGGAAGTTATGGCCGCCGACCACATCACTATTCCGAAAAGTTTATAACCGAAAGTTCCGGCGGCATTTTGAAAAACGGAAGCAGGCGGATTGTCGGCGGCAATCGTCATTCCCATCGAAACAACTCCGAAAGCCGCTAAAAAGAGTAAAAACCTTATAACGGCAGTCAATAAAATTCCGGTAGTCGCGGAAGTATTTACTTCCCTCAGTGAATCCTTGCCGGAAATACCCGCATCGATCAAACGATGAACTCCGGCAAAGGTAATGTAACCTCCGACCGTTCCGCCGACCAGCGTCACGACCGCAAAAGCATCAATTTGTTCGGGAAAGATCGTGCGGAAAGCCGCTTCGCCGATGGGCGGTCTGGAAACGAAGACGACATAAATTATCAAAGCGAGCATCACAAAGCCCAGAACTTTTACAAAAAGATCCATCGCTTTGCCCGCATCTTTAATAACAAAAATTCCGATGCCGATGACCGCACTGATAATTGCTCCGTATTCAGGTTTAAGACCGAATAGAACATTCAACCCCAAACCCGCACCGGCGATATTGCCGATATTAAAAGCCAACCCGCCGAAAACGATCAAAGCCGCCAGAAAATAACCGCTTCCCTGTAACGTCTCATTGGCAACATCCTGTCCGCGTTTGCCGCTGACGGCCAAAACCCGCCAGATATTTAATTGAGCAAAAATATCGAGAATAACAGAAAGCAGGATGACAAATCCGAAACTTGCCAGAAGCGTTTTGGTAAAAGAAGCAGTTTGTGTAAGAAACCCCGGACCGACCGCCGAAGTCGCCATCAAAAATGCCGCTCCTAAAATTACCGATGAAAGTTTTTTATTATCGGCCATTTTTTAAGGTTTTCTCCAAAATATTTATCGCTTAAACCTGAATACAGAAAAAATATTCCGATCAACACTAAACTAATTGTTATTATTCCGAAAATAACCGTTGAAGTTGGATCTGATTTCTCCGATTTCAATAACCAAACAATGGCTGAAAGAATGAAAAATATTATGGAAGTAATAATGTCCGAAACATCTATGCGTTCTTTAACATAAGCTTTATTCATTCTTTTCCGAATTTTCTTCTGAAGTTTTTTATGTATTTCCTCGTGTTTTTTGGTTAATTTTCCGACATTATCTTTATCAAGAAATTCTTCACGATAACGGCGAAGGATTTCAAAATCATCTTTAAGTTTGGTGCGATGCCGTCCTGCTTTCCAATTAACCAAGGCGAGGCTTCCTGTAATTACACCCAAAATAATTGCAGATATGTCCTTCCCTTCCAAGCTGCTTAGAAAATTATATAGGCTGTTCAATAGAGTAATTCCTCCGTTAAAGTTAAATAAAAATTCATTTTACTCCAAGGTAAACAAAACATTACCTGTTTTTTTTATGAATTAACTCTTAAACTGCAAAACTTGTAGTAAAAGCAATTGTGAAACCTTCCTTAAAAAATCATAATTAAGAGTGTTCGGTGTATCCGTTTGTTTATGATAATTCGGATTTCGGAATTCCGCCGTGTCCGTCCACATTATTGCCGGAATTTGTTTTTCCCAAAAAGGCAGATGGTCGCTTCTCCCCAAATCGGGAAATAATTTTTCCGCTCCGAGATAGATTTTCAGACCGATGACGGGAAGTTCCGAAAGATAAGTTTTGCCGAGAGACAAGACCTCATCAACCGCTTTGTGAGAATCTCTGTTGCCTAAAATGCCTAAAAAGTTTCCGGTGTTTGGAATTTTGATCGGCAGATTGGTGGGAAGATTTTGGGAATTCGGTTCATCAGTTGCGTATCCGACCATTTCCAAAATGTGAACCTGTTTTATCTTAAAATTATTTTTGCCGAGATAATTTTTAACAAAATCGAAACTTCCGAGAAGTCCGTCTTCTTCGCAATTAAACGCAACAAAGCAAATCGGCAAATCCTTTTCAATTTCGGGAACAGCCTTGGCACAAGCGAGCATCGCCACAACCGCACTCGCATTATCATCCGCACCGGGACAATTCGGAACGCTGTCGTAATGTGCTCCAATTAAAATTAATTCTTTAGATTTTGTGTTCGGATTAAAAGCGACGACATTTGAATAAACGCCTTGAAATTCGGTTTCGTAGCCAAAAGATTTTAATTTGTTAAAAATGTATTCGGCGACATTTTCATTGTTTTCCCGGTTGTAAGTAAAATGTCTCGGAATGGCAATTTCTTTAATAAAATTGATGAGGTCATTTTTGTTTATCAACTTTACTTTTTGCCGCAAATCATTGCTCAAGCTCAGAGATTTTGCTTTGGATGAATTTACCAGTTTCATATGGAGTTCGGCATAAATTTATGAACAGTTTGCCAGACCGAACGCTTCTTTTTTTATTGATGAGAAGACTTCCGACAGTCTCGGATATTTCATAAAATCCGAATCGTTTCGGTAAGTTTTAACTTTCCCTTTTGATTCCCGTCTGGCCAAACGGATTTCCGTTCGATAACAGTCCTTACACAACATCGGTAATAATTCCTGAGCCTTATCAGTTGATTTATCGATGTTGAAATTTGCCGAGCTAATTGTTTCCGAAAGTGTCTGAAACTCATCCGCATCGGTAATTTTAAAATCCAAATTTTCAGCCTCGCCGCAAGCATACAAACCTTTGGAAGTTATTGTAATTGTCGGCAAACCTTTGCCCGATAAACCGCCGAATGTGATCAAATGCAATACCCAGGCGTTTTCGTCCTTGGGTAAGAGAGATTTATCAGGTTTTTCAAACCGGGTTTTATAAAGTCTCTGCTCGTTTAACTTGTTTCTTTTTTCGCATTCCTGACGTTCGTAATCATTGGCATAACCGATACAATCAATCTGACTTTGCGAAACAGTTGCAAAAAACAGCATCAAGACCGGGACAAAAAAGAATTTTAATATCATTGTGAACCACCTCTTTAAGTAATGAAGATTTTTTTTACAGTTTAACAGCAAAAGAATCATAAATGTTAAAGAAATTAATTGCTACATAATTTTTATCGAAATTCCGTTTTTCTTTAGCAAATGATTTATATCTCTGGCAAACTCGACCGCATTTTCTCCGTCGCCGTGGATGCAGATGGTTTCGGCTTTGAGCGGAACTTTTTCGCCGCTTACTGCTGTAACGGTTTGCTCTTTGACCATTTCGAGAACTTGAAAAATTGCTTTTTCCGTTTCGAAAATTAAAGCATTCGGTTCGGTTCGCGGTGTTAAACTCCCGTCCGTTTGATAAGTTCTATCGGCAAAAACTTCCGAGGCGGTTTTTAATCCTATTTTTTCGGCTTCGCTAATTAAATAACTTCCTGAAAGTCCGTAGAGAATTAATTCCGCGTCCAAATCTTGAACGGCTTTGGCAATTGCTTCAGCCAAGTTTTTATCCTTGGCGGCTTGATTGTATAAAGCCCCGTGCGGTTTGACGTGATGGAGTTTTCCGCCGAGTGTTTCGCAAACGCCTTTGATGGCGGAAACTTGATAAAGCACGATGTCATAAACTTCCGACGGCGACAAAGACATATTGCGTCGGCCGAAGCCCTGCAGATCGGGAAAACCGGGGTGACCGCCGACGGCGACGTTTTTTTTAAGGGCAAGCTCGACGGTTTTTCGCATCACGCTGGCATCTCCGGCGTGAAAACCGCAGGCGATATTGACCGATGAAATATAGTCCATCAGATCGGCATCGCGTCCCATCTGCCACGCTCCGAAACTTTCGCCCATATCGCAATTGAGATCAATTTTTAATTTTTTATCCACAGATAAACACAGATTCACACAGATAAGAAATTATTTCAAACTTTTTGAAAGTTTTATTCCGGTTTTCAAAAGATTTAGATCATTTTCAAATTCGAGTTTCAACTCTTCGGCTTCTTTGTGCGAAATCAAATGAAATCCCAAACTGTCATGTGCCCCTAGTTGGGCAACCAGAGATAAATCCTGTTCGACGATATGAGCGATACGCGGATAACCGCCGGTCGTTTGATGATCCGCCATCAGAATTATCATATTTCCGTCGGGAAGAAGCTGGATCGTGCCGCCATTGACGGCGGTTGAAACGAGTTCTTTTTGGCTCAAAAGATAAAGCGGTTTGCCTTCGAGCCGAAAACCCATCCGGTTTGAATCCTTTGTGATCTTGTAATTATTGGATAAAAACTCCTGTTCGCTCAAAGCGGTTAAATTTTCGGATTCCGCTCCTTTTGTGATACGAACGGTCGGCGTGTTTGAATAAAGCGGAATTAAGCTTCGGGCGATTTTGATGTTTTGTCCTTTGTCATTCGTCCTTTGTCCCTTGTTAAACTCAATTTCATCGCCTTTTAGTAGCTTTCTGCCGTTAAAGCCGCCCGTTTCAGCTGTTAGATTCGTGCTGGAACTTGCGAGCCATTTGTCCAACTTTAAGCCACCTTTAATCGAAAGATAACAGCGATTGCCTTGTTTTTTTTCGGTAAATTTCAAGACATCGCCTTTTTTTGCCGTTTGGATTCGCCAAACTTCTATCGGGTTATCGTTTATTTTCGCACCGAAATCCGCACCGCCGATTGCAAAAACGGTTTCTTTTTCAAACTCAATTTCGCCG
>JBGTRS010000350.1:4941-5200 GCA_041940665.1 Pyrinomonadaceae bacterium
AGTAAAATATTTATTAAACTGAGAGCGGTTTTATCCATTGCCCCGTTCGGATTGATCCCGAATTTGCGAAAACCGTTTCGGCCCAAATCCTGAAATGTATCTAAAATTCCCGTCTTTTTTATTAAAATGCTCATTATAATTTTACAAACTTAACCAAATCGCCCGCTTGAAACAATGTCGGACTTTCGTTTTGCGGTTTGAACAAGTCCGCATCCGTTCCGCCGATGATTTGCCAACCGCCGGGCGATTCGAGCGGATA
>JBGTRS010000351.1:0-5144 GCA_041940665.1 Pyrinomonadaceae bacterium
CCTGATAAACCGAATGAAATGTATGTTGCCAGTGCCAGAGAATCAAGCGGCGGAATTTTCTTTTCCGATGATGAAGGCTGGAGCTGGAAGCGGATTGATTCGCCGAAATATAATATTGCGACCAACCGCGTCTGGAGTTTGATCTTTAATCCGAATGATTCAAATCTGCTTTTGGCCGGAACGCATTCATCGGGAATATACCAGATTCAACGCATACTTTCTCCGATTTCAGACGAAGAAATTGATTCTTCAGATGAAACGGGAAGCGGAACAACGGAATCACCGGCGACGGTTTCGACCAATCCGTAAAAAAGTTGATCTGTCAAAATAAAATGAATAAAGGCGACCCTTGCTAAGGTCGTCTTTTTCTATTTGTGCGAATCATATCAAGACTTTTATAATACAAAAATGAATCACGAAACGGCATTTGCCCCTAACGAAAAAGTTTTTCGCCAAAAGAAAATCTCTTTCGCTGAAATACCGAATCAATCGAAACTTTTTGTGGATTTTCAAAATGATCACAAAAACGTCCAAAAATTTTATCCGTCGAAAAATATAAAGTTAAACGAATTTTCAAATGAGGTTTTAACAAACTATCAAATAAACCGGAAACGCCTTTGTGAAATCTTAAAAACCGAGAATGAACGATATGAGGCCGGTGAAAAAGCTTTTGAAAATATCGAAAAACTCCGTGAAAATGACTGCCTGGCCGTTTTGACCGGACAGCAGGCCGGACTTTTTTCCGGAGCGGTTTACTCGATTTACAAAGCCCTTTCGGCGATAAAACTTGCCGAAGATTTATCAGACCAGGGCATCAAAGCCGTACCGGTTTTTTGGATCGCTTCCGAAGACCACGATTTTGCCGAGATCAGTAAAACCATCATTCCTGATTCTGAAGAAAATCTCTCCGAAATAGCTTATGTTCCGAAAAATCAAGACGAGTCAGTCCCGATCGGATTTATAAACATTGATGAAAATATTACTGATTCTATAAATAAATTTATAGAGGCTTTACCAAAAACCGAATTTACCGATGAGTTGAGGAAACTTCTAGCGGAAAGCTACCGAACGAATAAATCGTTTAGCGATTCATTCGGAAAATTACTCGCTCAACTATTCAAAGATTACGGTTTGATCTTCGTCTCCCCGATGAATAAAGATTTACGCGAATTATGTTCACCGATTTATATTGAAGCGATCCGAAATGCAAACCAAATTAACGAAAATCTGCTAACAAGAAACGATGAAATAAGTTCGTTAAATTATCATTCGCAGGTTTTGGTTGAAGCAGATTTTTTTCCATTTTTTTATATTGATGAAAACCAATCCAGAAATGCCCTGAGATTGGAGAAAAATACAGGTAAAATAATATCTCAAAACGGGAAATATGAATTTACGAAAGATCAACTCTTGGAAATCGCCGAAAATTTTCCCGACAATCTTAGTCCGAATGCTTTAATGCGTCCAATCGTTCAGGACTTTGTATTTCCGACCCTTTGTTATTTCGGCGGCGGGGCGGAAATCGCCTATTTTGCCCAGAATTCCGTTATTTATGAAATCTTAAAACGTCCAAAAACGCCGATTCGGCATCGTTCGAGTTTTTCGATCATCCCGGGCAAAAATCGTCGGACACTTGATAAATTTGAATTAGAATTCAAAGATTTGTTTCAGGGAAAGCAAAAGATTCTGGCGGAAATCATTGAGAATCATCTCAATCCGAATACTGCAAAACTGTTTGAAGAAACCGAAAATACTATAAACTCACAGCTCGATCGGTTGGATAAGAATTTGCAAAGAATTGAACCGACGCTTGCCGATAATCTAGCCAACCGCCGAAAAAAGATCATCTGGCACGTTGGAACTTTACGAAAAAAATTTCATCGGGCGGAAACTTTAAAAAATTCCGTCATCAACAGACAGCTCGAAAGCGTTTTTACAAATTGTTTGCCGAAAGACGTTTTGCAGGAACGGCATCTGAATTATTTTTATTTTTACAATCTTTACGGCGAAAATCTGATCAAATGGCTGTATGAAGCTGTGGATGCGGATGAAACCGGGCATCAGATCATAATTTTTTAGAATATGAAACTTATTGCACAAATAAACGACGAACAGCAAGAAATCGAAATAAAAAAAGATGGCGGAAAGGTTTTTGCCGAAATAGACGGACGGAAATATGAACTCGAAGCATCGAAACCCGAGCAAAACGTCTATTTATTCAAGCGGGACGGAAAAGTTTTTGAAGTTTTCGTCTCACCGAAAGCGAATATAAACGAACCTTTCAAAATAAAAGTCGGAACGGATGATTTTGAAGTAAATATCACCGACCCGAAAAAACTCCGCGGAACGGGAGCAGGAAGCGGATCGGCGGAAGGTATTGCCGAGATCAAAACGGCGATGCCGGGCAAGGTCGTCAGAATATTGTTGGAAAAAGATTCGGAAGTAAAAACGGGCGAAGGCGTTATTGTCGTTGAAGCGATGAAAATGCAGAACGAACTAAAATCACCGAAAGACGGAATCGTAAAGGAAATCCGCTTTAATGAAGGCGAGACCGTAAATGCCGGCGATGTTCTGGTTGTGATCGAATAGATTTATTTGCCGTCTATCTGCTGTTGAAGTTTTTGAATCAAATCGCTTTCGGGATTTGTTTCCTTTAATTTTTCGAGCATCTTTTGAGCGTTCTCTTTTTCGCCTTTCCTGAGGTAAGCAATGCTCATATTGTAAATTGTCGGTTCGTGATCCGGTTTTGATTTTAAAGCCTTATTAAATTCTTCAAACGCCCGTTCATAATCGGGATTTTGTCTTTGCACAAAAGTAGTCGCCAGATCGGAGCGAACCGTAAAGTTCTGCGGTTCGATTTCCAAGGCTTTTAGATAGTAAGTTTCGGCATTTTCAAATTGCCGGGCATCAAAGAAAGCATTGCCGAGATTGGCATTGGCTTCAAAATCTTCCGGTTTGAGGCGTTGGGCCTTTTGAAAAAACTCCAGAGCCTTTTCAAAATTCTGGATCCTTGCATACATCCTGCCGGCTTCCGTCTGGGCGGCAAAATTATCGGGTTCGTTTTGGGCTTTGTCCAAAGTCTTTTGCACATCGGCAAGCATACCGCCGTTCGGCATCTGTCCCTGTGTCTGCTGATTCATCTGGGGAACATTCGGGTTCTGTGCCGAGGTTTGGTCTGTTGCGGCATTTTGATTGATGGAATTGGCGACGGAAAAGCCGATGATCAAACCGACTATCAAACCGCCAATACCAAATAAAATACTGTTTTTATTCATAAAAATCTTATGCGTAAGAATGCAAACCCGGAAGCAGATAACTCACACCCAGATAAGTGAAAATCACGAGCAAAAAGCCGAGGATCGCAAAATATGCCGAACTTCTTCCTTTCCAACCGCGAGAAATTCTCGTGTGAAGAAAGGCCGCATAGGTCAGCCAGGCGATCAACGCTCCGGTTTCTTTTGAATCAAATCCCCACGGGCGGCCCCAGGATTCGTTTGCCCAGATCGCACCCGTGATGAGTAGCATCGCCAGTCCCGCAAAAGCAAGACACGCCGTTTTATACATCAGATTATCCAGGGATTCCAGAGAGGGAAGCCGTTCGCGTAATTTTTCGGTTTTGAAACTGAACAAGATCACAAAAAACAGACCGGCGATCGCCGTAATCAAACCGGCAAATTCAACCGGATTTGTTTTTAATGATAAAAACATTTTATCGCCCGCCGCTTTCAAAAACTGGTCGGCGGTCTGCTCGAATTGAATATCGCTGATCGCCGCAAATTCTCTCGCCGGTAAGTTCTGTTTGGCGACGATCTCTTTACCTGCCACCACCATCTGTCCGGGGTTTTGCTGGATTTGAGTTTGAAGTCTGGGATAGACGTCCGTTATTGATTTAACTCCGTTCACCCACAAACCGACGGCTAAAATTTGTGTGACAAAGGCACCGATCAATAAAATATGTCCGATTTTTTTGGCTTGCAGATTTTCTTTGTATGTATAAAGCAGGAAAGCGATTATGACGCCGATCAGCAAAATTGCCGAAAATGCCAGGACTTCGCCGACGTAAGGGATTTCTAGCCGGAAAGGTGTTGAAAAAGGTTTCGGACTTTCCGAATTCGGAACAAAAATTCCGGCCCGATAGGTAAACTCGGTTAAGACCGAAAACTTGCTGATCGTGGCAATAACGCTCAATGCAAAGACGCTTGCCCAGATCGCCATTGACTCGGGTTTTACCCGGTCTTTGAGCAGATAAATCACCGCCACGGCAAAACAGACGAGCGTTATGCCGTAACTCAACGCCGCCACGCCGACGTGGATCGGCCGCCAATAGGAATCGAGAACGGGCGGAAGATCAATAAATTCTCCGCCGATAAATCTGGCGAGCGTCAAAATCAAAGCGGCAAGCGGTAGAGTAAACGCCGCCAGAACACGAAAATTTCTTCGGTTAATGAAAAATAAAGTCGTAATTCCCGCACCGAAAGCAAAGGCAATGCTCAGGTCATAGAGATTGGCGAACGGAATATAGCGAAACATCCAGGGCGTTTCCGGATTTCCGGCATCGCGGAGCATGGCGATTTCCCGATCATAAGCCGCCACCCAGCGGACAAGCCACGACGATAGATTAAAAAATACGCCGAGCGTTGCCGTAACCAGGCTAATCTTTTGTGCCATTTCGGATGGGGCATAAAGGTTTGTCAACTGAAACAAAGCCGCCAGAATATAACACGCCAATGCGACCATCATAAATGCTTCATCCGACATAAAATTGCTGGTTTGCAACCGCCAGAACAAAATGCCGATCGAACCGAAGATCGCTATAAATGCCGGAAAATATTCCTTCCAGGGGGAATTTATCTCCGCCGCTTTGATTTCCTCTGCCGTAAATTCTTGTGCCATATATCTTAACCTTTAACATTCCGGACTTTTTCCGTCCTTATCGTTCAAATCCGAAACGATCTTATTAAACTTGTCTTCAAAACCGAAGTGATTACGGTTGGTATGTCCGCCTAAATTTATGTTGTATTTATTTGTCAATTCGTCCCTTTCGATCAAAGCCCAAACCCGTTTATGCGAAAAGAAAAAGACGAAGATCAGAGCAAAGATCAAACCGATTCCGCCGAAATACCAGGCGATGAATGCTCCGTTAA